>NYTT01000104.1 GCA_002683775.1 Flavobacteriales bacterium | reverse complement strand
ATACTTTTTGCTCCTTGTGTAGTATACCCCACAACTTCTCTTTCAGTGCCCGCTTTTTTATCTAATTTTTTACTTATATTATTAGCTTTAGGAAATCCGCTTGCAAAAGTATGATAAATAGGGCTGAAAGAAATATCAAAACCAGCTTCTAAAAGTCTGTAATATAAAACCGTTTGCAAGTCTTGTCTTGGAATAAATGTAGTAATAAACCACCCCCCTTCTTTTAAAACTCTGTTAAATTCTGTTAAGGTATCAATAGTGGGTAAGCAGTCCCAAGCCTTCCCCATAAAGCCTTTTGTATTATTTTTTGTGTTGTTTTGTATTAAATCTAATGCGTCAACATCGTCTAAACCATATGGAATATCTGTTAATATTAGATCAATTGAATTACTGTCTTTGCTTTTCAACTCTCTTAAATTATCATTGTTTATAATATTTTTCATATTTATTTTACAATAATTTATTTTGCCTTAAAACTTCCTCTTGAATATCGCTTTCAAAATCGCATACCCCTCTATCCATTAACCATTTAGTTTCTTCCTCTAAATCTTCTCTCCAGTTTTCAAGCCTATCATTACCTATTTTAACATATTCTTCCTCTCTTTCACATACTAAAAAGTTTCTGCCTTCTTGTTTGCAAGCTAAAGCCGTTGTTCCGCTTCCAGAAAAGCAATCAAGTACAATATCGCCTTTTTGAGTAAAAAGCTTTATTAACCTTCTAAAAAGTAATGTTGGTTTTACAGTTGGGTGCTTAAAATTATTTTGATTTGGGTTGTTAAATGTTTTTTGGTTTTGCCTAATAAAACTCCATATAGAAGGAAGTCTTGTATTTTCTTGATATCGTTCTGTTGATGTTTCTTTGAAATTATAAATTGGGTCATTGCTTATTTTTTTGTTTCTATAAATTGTTTGCTTTTTTCCTTGTATTTTAGCCTTCATTACCGATATCCATCTTTTTAAAGTTTCAAAACTTAAAATTCCGTAAAAAGCATTGTCAATTAGAATATCTTCCCAAGGTGCTATATTTTCATAAACATTAGGTTTGCCTTTTTGAAATATAAAAATATTTTCATGAATTCTCAAAACTTTATTAAATATATTTGCACCTCCTCGCTTGCACCATACAATTTCATTGCAAGTCTGCCAAGACTTAAAACCTGCTTCAAATGTAATATTGCCAAAACTCCATGCATTAGGAAATTGAGAAAAAAAACAAAACCATCCATCTTTTTTTAATATTCTATAAATTTCTTTTCTAACTTTCAAAGCTATATCTAAATTGTAATTTTTCTCTATTTCATGCTTTAAAACTCCGTAAGGTTCATCAATTATAACACAATCAACACTTTCACTTTCAATGTTTTTTAAATATTCTAAACAATCCGCTTGAATAATTTTATTTAAATATTCTGTATTCATATTTATTTTAGGTATTATATTTCCAAATAAAATTTTTATATTTATTTATGTCGCCACGACAACATTTAGCTATAGAGCCTGAATATAAATTTGTTAAACTCCCAGCTTCTTTAACGCTGCTAAATGTTGCAATTTTTTTTCCTTGCAAGTCGTACTGAGTAACGGTTTTACAATTATTAATGCCAAGTGCGGACATTCTGCGTTGTTTTAGTGAAAAAGCTTGCTTAGATGTTTTAAGTTTTTTTGTGAGTATATTTTTTTTTATTGCACTGATACGCATTCCTTCGTCGTGAATTAAATATTTTATAATTTTAAATACTTCAATTGCTTCCGCTGGATAGTACATTCTGCCACTATCCACAATATTAAAATAAATGTATTCTGTAAATGAGTTTTTCCAAAAAGTTATAGTGTGAGTTGGCACATTAACTTGCTTTGCTATTTCTCCTATTGTAAATAATTTCATACCTTTTTACTTCTTAAGTTTTTAATAGCAAGCGTTTTTACCACTTCACTGGCTTGATTTGTTAGGTATTGATTTTTTTTAATATCCTCAATTAGCTCTTGCTTTTCTTTTTGTATCTGCTCTGCTCTTTTATTCATTTGTATCTGCTGTTCGTCATACAATGCCTTGCTATACTCCGCGTGTATTTCATTAAGTTTTGTTAGGGCAACCGCATCTGCTTTACTCAACTTATCCGGATTTAATCCTTGTGATAATTTAGCAAGTAAAGATAAAATTACCTCCATTGAATGGTGATTAGCTTTTTTCAGGGGTAGTAAATGCTCTTTAAAATTGTCTATAATTGCTTCGTGAGTAAAACCTAAAGTATCTTTTATTGCGTTAGCAGAAAGGGTTTCAAGAGCATTGTAACAACGCTTTCTAAGTGAATTACTATCTTTACCTTCCTTGCATAATAAGGATTTAGTAGCTTTGTTGTCAATTAAAATATTTAAACAGCAAACTACATTGCCTAAAGAAGTGACTATATCATTTTCTAGATATTCTTTTAAAGCAAATATCATCTCAAAAGCTTGTTGTACTTTTTTATATCTAACAACGGGTGTTTCTTCCTCCATAAACGCCTGTATATCCTCATCATTTAAGTAATTTTCTATAATTACACCATTTGCGTTGAAAGCCGATGATAAAGAAGTTAACATCTCTACGCTTTTAAACATTAAATTGTTTAATTCGGTAGTGGAAAGATTAAGTTTTGTGGGAAAGTTTATTTGTTCTTTCATAGATTGTATAAATTGTGATTATAGATCGGGGGAAGTGGGTAAATCGCTAAAGCCTCATGAAGAATTGAATAATGCTCTTCTTTGTAAGGTATATCTAAAGCTGTATGCACTTTATTTATTATATTATCATCAATAATCTCTTGTATCGTTGACTTAAAAACTTTAAAGACATTCTCATTAATAACTTTATCAAGATATAAAGCACATATCATTTTAACTTCATCTATAAATCCTTCAAAAGGTTTTATAAGCGTAGAAGGGTGTAAAATCTTACGATTTGGATCTAGATCAGAAACTAAAAACCCTCTTTTATTCTTTGGATCTAGATAAGAATTTAAAAACTGCCGACGTTCCTCATTATCATTGAGTAGATTTAAACGTTTAGCCAATTGTACTATAAACTGCGCTTGCTTATCCTTATCAAATTGATTTACACATTTAAAAAATTTATCTATAAACGGTCGCCCCTCATCATCACATAGATCTAAATAAACATACAGATTAAACAAAGTTTTATCTTCAATTGCTTTATTGCTTGTTTCAAGTTCTTCATAGGCATCTAACAAATCCTTGTATTTTTTATTAAAATTTTTAACCAAATCAAAGTAATATTTTAAATCTTGTGTCATGTTATTGCTGTTTGTTTATAATCACCTCTTGACACCCGTTCGCAGTCCAAACATTCATTTCAATTGTTTTTAATACTGCTTCTTTAGGCGTTAAGCCTAAGTGCATACACATAGCCGCTTCATCCATCCCCGCTCCTAAAGTGTAATAACTCCCTTCTTTTATTTTTTCTACTCCGTCCCCAACTTGAAATAAAGCTTTTTGATACACAAAGAAAAAGCGATTTTCATCATATCTTAAATTTGTATTATGCTTATCTACACCTTGTTGAAAGCATTTATCTAAGCAGTTATGAAATGCGGTAAATTTTAAAGTTTTTTCCTTGAAAAGCTCAATAAAAAACTTAAATCTTTCAAATTGTTCTTGTTCTGGTGTCATGTTTTATTTTATAAATGTTGGTTACTAGTCGTTGTTGCGTTCATTAATTATTTTAAAAACTTTGTTTTCCTTGCCTTCTTCCTCCGATTTATACAAATCTTTTAAAGCCGTCGGTATATCAGGTGATTGTTCTATTTGTGAATTTATGATTTTATTTTCCACCATCGCCGCTTCATTCAGAATTGATCCATTTACTGCCTTCTGCAAATTGAAATGAGTTTCTGCCGCACTCGTGTAAACATAAAGCTCTTCTTTTTCAAAATTCTTATAAAACCTATACAACTTATTCAACCTATCAAATTGTTCGCCTAAGATTTGTTGTCTGTAAGGGTTTGTCGCATTTACTAATTCTATGTTGATTTTATCAATCTCTTCTTTAACTTCTATGGAAGCAAATTTGTTCCGATCCCGAATTCGTTGACTAACATCGCCATTTTTACTAATATAATTATACTTTTCTGTTGCATCAGCCCCACCATTCAAAAAGTAGTTGTAGTCGCAAGTGTAATTGTCTAGATATATTTGCAATTTTGAAGCAAAACTCAGAGTGTTTAAAAGGTTTTCTGATAAACTATCATAGCTCTCTAAATGCTTGCCGTAACCAAAGTGCTTTACTTCTCTAATGTCTGCGTCTTTCTTTGTTGTTAATTCATTAACTTTATTTTCATTTTCAATAACAATTTTATTTACTTTTTTAAGTGCATTTCGGCATTTACCTTGACCCTCTTCTATTAATTTAGGAACTTTTTTAGGTAAAACTTTCTTAGTGTGACTTTTTTTAGTGTGACTTTTTTTAGTGTCACTTTTTTTGTCACATTTCCTTTTTTTAATCTGCCTAAACCGATCTTTAAGTTTAGTATTTAGCTCAGAGTCAGGCTTAATTACTTCAAGGTAATCTAAACCGTGTATGTCGCAATACTTCTTTAATATATGGTAATTTTCTTCTTTAAAGACATCAGCACCTCCGTGTTGTTTTAAAAAAGGAATTAATATTGCTTTTTCAAAATCTTTAGACAAAAGAGCCATTAATTTAATTGTTTTTTTACTTAATAAAGTGAGTTTATTTCAAAAAAAATGAAATTACAAGTAAATTGTGACACTTTTTTGTGAAAACTGTGACATTAGATAAATTAAAGAAAATGACACGATGGATTAAATCGTGTCACGAAGAATATATCACCTTTCTTTTATTGTAAAGTAAAATAAAAGTTAGTAAATTACAAGCTTAATCTTAAAAATATTTAATTAAACAAATTAAAGCTAATACATAAAATATATATGGTATCATTAGCATTATTATTCTAATTAGATTTTTTTTATTACGATACTTCAAAGTAGCACTATTATTTACTATAAATAAATGTGATACTAGTTTTAGCATTTGTCAAATTTGCTAAATATATCAATCTGTTTTTGTGTTGCTATTGCTCTGCTAATCTTTAATCTTTCTATTGAATTATTATAATAATTCAAATTAACTTCACAGCCTATAAACTTACGATTAGTGCTAAATGAAGCAAGTGCAGTTGTGCCACTACCACTAAAAGGATCTAGAACTACATCACCTTCATTGGAATGCTTGTGAATTAGTTCTTTAAATAAATCTAAAGGTTTTTGAGTAGGATGAAATCTATCTTTGCCATGATATATAGGATATTTATAAACACCATTATCATATTGTGAGTTAAAAGTGGGTTTAGAATGCTTAACGCCAACAAGAGCAATTTCTCTTGCATTTGTTAAGTAATTAATGGAACTATTAATTGGAACAGGGTTTGTTTTTAACCACTCTATCATTCTAATTTGCTTAAACCCAACACTTTCCATTATATCTTTTAAAGTTGTAATTTTCCATAAATCATAAAAAATGATACAAGTTCCACCATTTTTTAAAGCCTGAAACATAAGCATGATGCTCTCTGCAAGCCCTTCAAAATTTTTATCCCATTTACCAAAATCCATTGAAATAGCAAACCTCTGCACACCATTTTTAACAGCTTTAAAGCCTGTATCACGACTTATTTCATAAGGAGGATCTGTTAAAATTAAATCTACAGAAGAAGGTTTAAGTTTAGGTAGTAAATCAAAACATGAATTTTGTTTTAAAGTTATTTGATTAATTAAAGTCATATTTAGCTAAATATATAGATCTGTTTTTGTATCTTGCTTTTAATCTCATCAAAACTTACTTCT
>NYTT01000038.1 GCA_002683775.1 Flavobacteriales bacterium | reverse complement strand
CAGACCCGTTACTTGCAATCAAATTTTTTGCTAATGATTTTGAATTAGGATAGATAAAAGTAGTTGGTTTATTATCAAATTGCAGATCATTTTTAATACCTGTTATTTTTTCTTGTTCTTCTTTGTTAGCGACTAAAGTAATTAAGGCTTTACTATTATCTCTTTTTTTAAGTTTAAAGATTTTAGATACTGCATAAAAGTTTGTTGCATCACAACCAATTCCCCAAATTGTATCGCTTGGATATAAAATAACACCCCCATTGGAGAGAATTTCTGATGCTATCTTGATTTCATTTTTCATTACGAAATTTTATAAGATAATCATAGCGCATTTTAACTGCTTTTGCTTGATAAAAAGAGATGATAAACCCAACATATCCATCAAGTATTCCTAGTTGCAAAAAATAATGTTTTATAAAACGTATGATAGGTTTTACTTTAGTGTGATAGACTGTTATCTTATTTGTTATTCTATCATAATCTTTTGCCTGCCATCTTGCATATCTTCTTAGTTTATCAATGTAAGCTTCTTTGCTTGTAAAAGTATTGTGAATTAGTTTGTTCTTTAACATACCAATTTTTCCGTCACTAATAATTTCAGCATGCACATTTTTCTCTTCATATTTACATTTATCTCTTTTAAATAAACGAATTACTTTATCACCTCTCCATCCACTAAAGCGGATTTTTTTACCCATAAAATAATTCTGTCTTTTTATCCAAAAACCACTAAAATTATTTTCAGAACTTAACACTTCTAATATTTCTTCTTTTAAATCTAAGGGGACTCTTTCATCAGCATCAATAAGAAAGATCCATTCAAATTTTGCTTGAGGAATAGCCCAATTTTTTTGAGATGCTGAATTTATGTATTCTCTTTGTAAAATAGTATCGGCTAATTTAGTAGCTAATTTTATAGTATTGTCTTTACTGAAAGAGTCTACTATAATAATTTCATCAGCAAAGTCTACGGATTTTATAGCGTTAACTATATTGTGTTCCTCGTTGCCTGTAGGAATAATTGCAGATAATTTCATTATTTCAAATCTTTGTATACTTTAAATAAATTAGTTGCGATATTTTTATCAGTAAAGTTTTGAGCATAACTGAAACCTTCATTTATCATTTTTTCTTTGATTAACTGAGATTTACTTATTTTTATAATTGCATTTTCTATTTCTTTTTCATTTAAAGGATCAACATACATAGAATGAGGTCCTCCCGCTTCACTAAAACATCCACCTTTTGATGTGATAACGGGTGTTTTGGAAAATAATGCTTCTAAAATGGGAATTCCAAACCCTTCAAAAATCGAAGGATATATCATGATTTCTGCAGATTGATAAATAGCAGCCATTTCTTCTAACAATAAATTACTTATAAAGATGACTCTATTTTCTAGATTGTTTTCCGAAATATATTTCTTACATTTAATCATATATTCTTTACCATTACCAATAACAACCAGCTTCTGATCTGGAATCTCTCTTAGTGCTTTTAGTAGGGTTAATAAGTTTTTTCGCTCTTCAATAGTACCAACATATAACAGATAACTTTTTGGTAAAAAATATTTTTTGTTTACAAAATTTTTAGATTCTATAGTAAGTTGTTTTTGAAATATTTTGTTGCAACCTTGATAAACAACTTCTATTTTTTTTTCTGAGATATTAAAATAATCAATAATATCTTTTTTAGTTTGTTCGCTTACTGCTATAATCTTATTAGCTCTTAGGCAAGCAGATTTTGATTTCTTGTAATATATTCTTCTATCAATAGATTTAAACAAAGATGGATACCTTATAAATATTAAATCATGAATTGTTACAATGCTTTTAATTGAAGTCTTTTCAATTCCAATTGGTAATTCATTACTTAGCCCATGAAAAATATCAATATTATTTGTAAATATGTCTTTTACAATACTAAAGCTTCTCCAATATGATCTTAGCGTTTTATTAATCAATGATTCAGGAGTACGAACAAAAATATTTTCTTTTTCTTCAATAAAGAAAGTTCTTGGAGATTTGATTTTTTTTGGAGTATATAAGAAATATTTATTTTGACTAAAAAAAGAGGATAAAATTCGAATAGTATCTCTTGAGTAATTTCCTAGCCCTGTTTCATTTGAAAAAGCTCTTTTTGCATCAAAACCTAATCGCATTATATTGAAACTTTATAGTCTCTGAGGGCATCATTTAGTGTAGTTTTTTTATCTGTACTCTCTTTTCTTTTACCAATAATAAGTGCACATGGTACCCCAAATTTACCTGCTTGAAATTCTTTTTCATAACTACCTGGAATAACAACTGATCTTGATGGAATAATACCTTGATGCTCTATCGGTTTTTCTCCGCTTACATCAATAATTTTTGTTGATGAAGTTAGTACAACGTTTGCGCCTAAAACAGCTTCTTTTTCAATCTTAACTCCCTCTACAATTATAGAACGAGATCCTAAGAAAGCATCATCCTCTATTATTACAGGAGAGGCTTGTACTGGCTCAAGCACGCCACCAATTCCCACACCACCAGAAATATGAACATTTTTTCCTATCTGAGCACAAGAACCAACAGTTGCCCAAGTATCTATCATTGTTCCAGAGTCTACATATGCACCAATATTCACGTATGATGGCATCATAATTACACCTTTTGAAAGATAAGATCCATATCTTGCTATAGCATGAGGAACAACTCTGACTCCTAAATTAGCGTAATCATTTTTAAGCTTCATTTTGTCATGAAATTCTAAAGGGCCAATTTCAATTGTTTCCATTTTTCGAATAGGGAAATAAAGAATAACAGCTTTTTTTAACCAATTATTTACTTGCCATTTATCATCAATTTTTTCAGCAATACGAAGCCTACCCTTATCTATTTCTTCAATAACAGTATTTATACAATCTATTGATTTTTTACTTTTTAATAACTCTCTTTTATTCCAAGTATCTTCAATTGTTTTTCTTAGTTCCATCATAGCGCAAATATACTAATAGTTATCTTTTTACTTTTTAAGGATAATCAATTACAAGTTTTTTTACAGTGTTATTTAATTCAACAACGTAAATTCCTTTAGATATGTTCGGAAATCGTATAGTTATTTCTTCTTTGTTCTTAACTTTACTTAAAATAATTGATCCTGTAGAGTTATAAATATTAATTATTCCATACACACTAGAGCTAATTTTTATAAGATCTTGTGCTGGATTTGGTGAAATCAAGAAATCTTCTTTTGTATTTATTTCTAATTCATTTGAACCTACTACCAAATTTGTAGTATCGCTACTAAAGTATGCGATTCCCCCAGCATTATTTCCAATAATCATATCAGCTATATTGTCAGAATTTATATCTGCTATTGTGATTGAAGATTTGCCACCATCCCAAATTTCAGAGATTATTGAATTTACTTCTGAGAATTGACCATCTAGGTTATTGTCTATATTATTGAAATGATATGTTTTACCGCTATAGCTTCCAACATATAATTGATAAACTCCGTTACTATCATAAAGTGTCGGACTGCTAAAGCCTGTACTTATTAAATTGCTATCAACATCAATTAAGCCCCAGTTAGTGATTATAGTGTCAAATATTGCATTATTTAGAGTACCAGAATTAGGTAAGTAGTTTATTGTTCCATCTTGCTCCCCAATTAATAAATCAATTACACCATCTCTATTTACATCTACGAGTTGAGGTTGAGCAAATTGTCCAATATCAATATTTTGATAGTTTGGTGAATTAAGCTGAAAAATTCCACCTCCACTATTGACAAATAAATGTAACAATCCATCAGCATCTCCTAGTATTAAGTCATCAAGATTATCCCCATCAATATCTCCAAATGTAGGAGATAGATTTAGCGCTGGAATGTTTAATGTTGTATTTAAATTTAATGTTGAAATGTTTAGCCAATCTCTATCTATTATTTCATATCTAGGGACAGAGTCATTTCCAATATTTTCTAACAACGCAAGTGAAGAAGTTGGGTTGTCATTTGGATTATGATAGCCATAATTCCCTATTACTAAATCTTTAAGGCCATCGTTGTTATAATCGAAGAAGTTAGGCATAGCAGATGTTCCAAAATCTAACATATCACCTTGCAAGAAGTCATTTTTAATGAAATTAAAAGATGGTAATGAATTTTGCCCATTATTTTCATATGCCCAACAACTCTCAATGTTTTCAGAATTATTTGCACTGTTTGTTGTTACTAGAAGGTCTTTCACACCATCATTAGTTATGTCTAAATAAAACGAGGCAGGGTAAACACTTATCTCAGCTGGTAAGGTATTGCTGTTATTCATTGGAAAAAGAGAGTCAACCGAAGTCATTATGGCATTAATGTTATCTCCACCATTAATTAATAAATTTAAATTATTATAACTTATATCTCCAAGAACTAAATCTTTGTCGTTATCATTATCGATATCAATCGCAAGCAAAGTTGAGCCTGCATGTTTTTGTTTTTGCTGTAAATTTTGATTTATCTGCGGACATTGACAGTTTGGACAGTTTAGTATATATGAATTTAAACCTTCATAAAATAGGCCCCAACAACTTTCTGAAAATTCAAATGTAAGAGAATCGCAATTACCATAGAGTTCCATTGATAGGTTCTTGTGATATTCAACAAATCCTCCAAGAATAGAAAAAGTTAGAATATCTAGATCTCCATCATAATCAATATCTGCAATTGCAGGTATATCTACAGGACTCATGTAAATATTTAAAAAGTTTGAGCCATAATCACTTAATATAAATGATTCTGTTACTTCAGTAAACTCTAACTCTGATACAGAAGTGTTTTGATATACAGATATACCACCGTTATTATATGTAAAAATGTCATTCTTTCCATCACAGTTATAATCTTCTAGTATTGCCCAATCATGTAGTTCAGGAAAAAATTGTCGATACTCAGGTGCATATGTGTAAGATCCATTTTGATTTACAAATGGATTAATTCTATTTCCAGATTTGTCAAATATTAAAATATCCATAACTCCATCTAAATTCAGATCTAAGTTTGAAAATTGAGCGGCATTTATTCCACCAGCGAGTGCTGAATTAAATATAATATTATTTTCCTCTATTATTAGTGTGTTATCTCTCACAAGGTTAAGCTGTGCTGACAAACTAGTTGAACTTAGAATAAGAAGGAAAAATAATTTACATTTCACTTGAAGATGTTTTATGCAATAATACAACCAAAAATTCTAAAAGATTCACGTTTCAGGGTGAAGTTAAAAAATATCTTACACTATTTCTAACTTTCTTATACACTAGTTGTGTTTTTTGCTTTATAGTTTTATATTTGCCACCTTTAAAAAATCAGATTAAAAATTAAGATTATGCAAAACAGAAATTTTATTAAAATTTTTGCCATACTGTTCGCTATAGTATGTTTATATCAATTGTCATTTACTTGGATTGCTGGTGGGGTTGAAGATGATGCTTTTGAATACGCTAGCCAATTCCCTTTAGAAGAGCAAGAAGTAAAACAAAAGTTTTATCTTGACTCAATAAATTCTGAACCTGTTTACGATATTGGATTAACTGAATACACCTATGCAGAATGTAAATCAAGAGAGTTAAACTTAGGTCTTGATTTAAAAGGAGGTATGAATGTTACTTTAGAGGTAATGGTTATAGATGTAGTAAAGGCATTAGCAAACAATAGTAAAGACAGCGTTTTTGTTGAGGCAATTAAAAAAACACAAAATGCACAAACAGATAGCCAAGATGATTTTGTAACTTTGTTTGGGTCTGAATATGAAAAGCTTTCTCCAAATTCTGGTTTAGCTGTTATTTTTACTTCTCAGTTAAAAGAAAAAGTTAAGATTAATGCTACAAATCAAGAGGTTGTTGATGTATTAGTATTAGAAGTTGAAGATGCAATTTCTAGATCATTTAATATTCTTAGAAGTAGAATTGACAGGTTTGGTGTGACTCAACCAAATATACAAAGATTAGAAACCGCAGGTCGTATTCTTGTTGAGCTTCCTGGAATCAAAAATCCTGAAAGAGCTAGAAAACTATTACAATCCACTGCTCAATTAGAATTCTGGGAAACTTATGAGTACAGTGAGATATTTCAATCATTTGAATCTGCTAATACCTATTTAAGAAGTATTCAAGCAACTGAAGTAGTTGAAGAGGAAACTAAAAATGCTAAAGTTAGTGATGAAAAAAATGTTGACAAGGAAAAAATTTCAGAAGAATCTTCTCTTTTAGCTGATGTTCTAGCTAATGACTCTCTCTTAAATGATACAACAAATTCAGATTTATCATTTGAAGAT
>NYTT01000037.1 GCA_002683775.1 Flavobacteriales bacterium | reverse complement strand
CATAATCCTGCCTACTGCTTTAGCACCGCCAGTACTTGATGGAATGATATTTTGATATGCTCCTCTCCCACTCCTCCAATCCTTGGCTGATGGACTATCGATACTCTTTTGACTAGCTGTTACAGCATGAACAGTAGTCATTAAGCCACTTTCAATACCAAAATTTTCATCAAGAACTTTAACAATTGGAGCAAGACAATTAGTTGTACATGAAGCATTAGACACTATATTCATCGAGGAATTATACTGATTATGGTTTACGCCCATAACAAACATTGGGGTATCATCTTTAGAAGGTGCAGACATAATCACCTTTTTAGCACCAGCTTCTAAGTGCATCGAAGCTAACTCATTTGTTAAAAAAAATCCTGTAGACTCGATAATATATTCTGCCCCTATTTCTTTCCAATTTAAGCTTTTAACATCTTTTTCAGATGTAACTCTAATCCTACAGTCATTTACAATTAAGAAATCACCATCTATTTTAATATCATTAGAATATCCACCATGAGTAGAATCATATTTTAGCATATATGCTAAGTAATCAATATCTACTAAATCATTTATAGCAACAATCTCTATTAATTTTGTTTTCATTGCTGCTCTAAAAACTAATCTTCCAATCCTACCAAATCCATTTATACCTATTTTCATTTTAAATTTTATTAATCACAGCAAAGTTAGTGTGTTTAATACACTTAACCATTTTTTTTTATAAAAATTTAATATGTGTTATATTTACACTATGTTTGCCGGAATCTTTAAAAAAATCTAATGATACTAATAGCTGATAGCGGTTCAACAAAGTGCAGTTGGGCATTATGTGATACTAATGGAAAACTAATTCAAGAAATATCTACAATAGGTTTTAATCCTTATTTTATAGATGACAAATCAATTATGAATCATCTTGAGAATTCGGATTTAAATAATTGGAAAGACAAGATTTCTCACGTGTTCTTTTACGGCGCTGGTTGCTCTTCAAAAGCAAAAAATAAAATAATTGAAACACCATTTATTGGATTTTTCAAAAATGCTACTGTTAATATTAACCATGATTTAGATGCTGCCTGTTTTGCAATGTATGATGGAAATCCTGGTATTACTTGTATACTTGGAACAGGATCAAATTCTTGTTATTATGACGGGAAAGAAATTTATGAACATGCTCCTTCATTAGGTTTTATAATGGGAGATGATGCTTCAGGAAATTATTTTGGAAAAAAAATATTATCTCTTTATTTTAATGGAAAAATGGATCAAGAACTTAAAGAGAAATTTGAATCAAGTTTTGAATCAAATATTGATGTGATAAATAAAAATGTTTACAATACTAATAGAGCAAATGTTTTTCTAGCACAATATTTTCCCTTCATTACTGTAACAAGAGACCATCCGATAATTCAAAAACTAATTCAAGATACATTAGATGAATTTATCGATCTACATGTAAAATGCTTTAGCAAGTCAGAATCTCTAAGCATTAATTTTATTGGATCTGTTGCATTTTTCTTGTCTGATGAAATTGAAGAAGCAACAAAAAGACATGGATTAAAAAAAGGTAGAATACTAAAAAATCCAATCGGCAGATTAATTGAGTATCATTTTGAAAAAATTAATCAAAGTATTTAAAAATCTTAGTCCTAGATAAACAAAAACTCTTAAATTACCTTATTAAGTTTATAGTTCCATATTTTTGATGCTTCCATCCATTTAAATCTTTAAAAAACATCTCATAAGTATAATTATCTATAGGGTAGTATTCATCTCTAATAAGATTTTTACCATTCCAGCCTCTATTAAGACTACAGCTTAAATCAGTTGGAGTATCTGTATTAAATATCATCTCTCCCTTTGAATTATATATTTGAAATATAAATGTATCTTCTCTTATCCCATTATATTCTATGCAAAACTTATCATTAAATTTGTCATTGTCTGGAGTAAAAGAATTGGGAACATAAATCCAGAAATCATTATTAATCCAAATTATCTTTGTTGCTGTATCAGTACACCCTTGAGTATCTGTAATAATTAAACTAGTTTGATAAATCGCAACAGAATCTTTATACTCATGTGATACTACTTCAGAAAATTGATTAACTGTATTATCACCAAAATTCCATTCCCAACTTATTATATTTCCATTAGATTCACTATTAAAATTTCCAAAAGGATAAACGACTGAAAGTGTATCTGTTAATATTGAAATAATTGCATCCGGACTCTCAAGAATAGTTACTAATCCACTTCCTGAAAATGAGTCAAAATTTCCACTTGCATCAATAAATGAATCAATTGTATATACCCCTTCAGTTTGAGAAAGTATTATAAAAGGGTTAAGATCCGTGATGATTGATAATTGTGGAATCCCATTTATTGCATAATTAAAATTAAAAGGGGCTAAACCGTTAAATGAGACTAATATTTCAGCATTTTCAGCAGAATTATCACATATAGAATCATTTCCAGAAATAAATGCAGTTTGCGCATTTAATAAAAATGGGAATAAAAGTAGTACATATAAAAAGGATTTCATGTAGCTAATATAAAAAAAGCCCTACTAATGGCAGGGCTTTTTTAGAGAAAATAAGTTAAAATAGTTATTCCTTATCTTCTTTTTCCTCTTTAACTTCTTCAAAATCTACATCTGTAACATCATCTGTTGCATCTGCTGTTGCACTAGCTCCAGCTTCTGCACCAGATCCAGCTTCTGCACCAGCTCCAGCTTCTTGACTTGCCTTATACATCTCTTCAGATGCTGCTGTCCAAGCTGCATTTATTTTCTCCATCGCAGAATCAATTAATGATAAATCTTTACTTTCATGTGCAGATTTTAGTTCAACTAAAGCTTCTTCAATTGGTTTCTTTTTGTCATCTGAAAGCTTTTCACCAAATTCCTTTAGTTGCTTTTCTGTTTGAAAAATCATTCCATCAGCGCCGTTTATCTTCTCTGCAGTTTCTTTTGCTTTTTTATCTAAATCTGCATTTGCTTCAGCTTCTTCTTTCATTTTTTGAATTTCTTCATCAGATAAACCAGAAGATGCTTCAATTTTAATATTTTGCTCCTTACCAGTTGCTTTGTCCTTTGCAGATACATTTAGGATTCCATTTGCATCAATATCAAAAGTTACTTCAATTTGCGGAACACCTCTTGGAGCTGGCGGAATGTCTGACAATTGGAAACGACCAATTGACTTATTATCACTTGCCATTGGACGTTCACCTTGCAAAACATGAATATCAACTGCTGGTTGATTGTCAGCTGCCGTTGAAAAAACTTCTGATTTTTTTGTTGGGATTGTAGTATTTGCTTCAATCAATTTAGTCATAACACTTCCCATAGTTTCAATACCCAAGGACAAAGGAGTTACATCTAAAAGAAGAACATCAGTAACATCTCCCGTTAAGACACCTCCTTGAATTGCAGCTCCTACTGCAACAACCTCATCAGGATTAACACCTTTTGAAGGTGATTTACCAAAATATTTTTCAACAACATCTTGTATTGCAGGTATTCTTGTAGAACCACCTACTAAAATAACTTCGTCAATATCAGAAGATGACATTCCAGCATCTTTCATTGCTTTTTTGCAAGGAGTTATTGTTGCTTGAATTAATTTGTCAGCTAATTTCTCAAACTGAGCTCTTGATAAAGTTCTAACTAAGTGCTTTGGACCTGATGCAGTCGCTGTAACATAAGGTAAGTTGATTTCAGTCTGAGAGGACGAAGACAACTCTACTTTAGCCTTTTCAGCAGCTTCCTTTAATCTTTGCAAAGCCATTGGATCTTCTCTAAGATCCAAATTCTCCTCTTTTTTAAATTCATTTGCGAGCCAATCAATAATAACTTGATCAAAATCATCGCCACCAAGATGTGTATCACCGTTTGTAGATTTAACTTCAAAAACACCATCACCAAGCTCAAGAATTGAAATATCAAATGTTCCACCACCTAGATCAAACACTGCAATAGTTTTGTCATCAGCCGCCTTATCTAAACCATATGCAAGAGCTGCAGCGGTAGGCTCATTAATAATTCGCTCAACCTTAAGTCCAGCAATCTCACCTGCTTCTTTAGTTGCTTGCCTTTGTGCATCGTTAAAATATGCAGGAACAGTTACAACAGCTTGAGTTACAGTTGTTCCTAAATAGTCTTCAGCAGTTTTTTTCATTTTTTGCAATACCATTGCCGAAATTTCTTGTGGAGTATACAGTCTACCATCAATATCTACTCTAGGTGTATTATTATCTCCTTTCACAACTTTGTATGACACGTTCTTTATTTCCTTTGACATTGAAGAAAAACTCTCCCCCATAAATCTTTTAATTGAGGCAATAGTTTTTGTTGGATTAGTAATAGCTTGTCGCTTAGCACTATCTCCAACTTTTCTTTCTCCACCTTCAATAAAAGCAACTATAGAAGGAGTTGTTCTAGTTCCTTCAGCATTAGGAATAACTACAGGCTCATTTCCTTCCATAACAGAGACACAAGAGTTTGTAGTTCCTAAATCAATTCCAATAATTTTACTCATTTTAATATATTTTAATTTTTACAATTTGTTTTCTAACTTGATATATTGCAATTAGGATACCAAATCAAATTTGAGGACAAAATTGTCAAAAAAAAATATTTTATTAGCGACACAACACGAAATAGTGACAGAATGTCAGACTATTGAAAGTTTCTATTAAGATTATTTATCAGATAATTTCTAGTGTCATCTGTTAAACCTATGTTATACTCAGTATGTGTGAATCTGGAAGAAAAAATACCAATTCCATTATTAATATTTGTAAATTGAGGCCTCTGACTTACTATTCCCGTAATGGGCTCATTAACTTTTATGTAAGTATTTAAAGTCTTAGTTCCAACATTCATTATTAAATCCAAACCAATAAAGACTCTTATAACATTCTCATTACTAAGTTCTCTCTCTAAAAAATTAAAAAACCTTATCCCTTCAAGCCTCTGAGTCATATCTCTTCCATCAAATACTTCTAGTGGCTGACTCCATATAAGTGATTTAACAACATTATTTTCAAGATAATTAAATTTTATGTCAAGTTGATATATTTCACCATTTGTAACTTTTTCCCATTCTATTGACTTAGATAAAAATTTTGAACTATCTGATAAATTTGGATTATAAAATCCAAATTTATAAGCGGGATTAAAATTTAAAAAACTAAAATCACTTATAACCTCAGTATTAGAACTAACCTTGTGACCCGAATATGAATTATCAATAGTTAAAGCATATCTAAAATTTTTATTTAAAAATCCAGTTGGTAGTACAGTATTGTAAATTATATTATTATCAACAGGAAATAAGCCAGTGGTGCCATTTACATCCAATGAATCTTTTATAACTAAAGAAGTATCAAAATTTACAGAGTAGACTGTATCATTAAAGTTAATTTTATGTAATCTAACTAATAAATTTGAAGGATCATAATTAATTGAATCAGAAATACTAGCCATAGCCACTGCATCAGCATCACCTAAAAAAGCTTTATTAATTCTAACGTATTGGGTGTCATTATTAGAGTTTAGAAGCCCATAAACTACAGTGATCTCTTCCCAATCATTGTTAACATCAAAATCTGTTTCACAGGATGTAATAATAAATGCTAAAAATGATACAACAATAAATATTTTTTTCATGTTTGCAAAGTTACTTTTTTTATATCATAATTTCAATACTTAATTTGTAAATTTGCCTAAATAAAAGGAAAAAATGAAGCAAGTAATTACAATTATCTTAACAACAATATTTTCACATAGCTTGTTTGCTCAGCAAATTACAGATGAAACTTTTAATGTTCAAATTATTTCTGAAGATTTTGAGAAAAAATGTACTAGTTTTAATATAGGAATAAGTCAAGATAATTATTTTATACTTGATAATGGTGATTTATTGTTGAGTCGAAATAATAATAATAGCACTTTTAAAATACTAGCTAAAGATTCGTATGTTTCTGATTTTATTCTAAAAACTTCATTCAAAATAGAACCATCAGAAAATGAAAACTCTTCAATTGGAGTTGTATTAAAATCTGAAAATAACAATGCTATTATTTTTGAAATAAACAGTAAAGGCGAGTATAGATGCATCAATAAATCAGATGGTGAAGAAAAGAACCTAGATAATAATACAAAAAATTACGGATGGACAAGAAATAAGATTATAAATAAAATTGATAAATACAATTCTTTAGAATTACGCTCAGAAAAGAATATTTTTGAGATATACGTTAATACTAAACTACTTACCACCTATTTTATAGAAAACAAAAAAGATGGGGTATGCGGAATACAAATTGGGCCACTTACAAAGTCTAGAGTATCATATTTTAACCTTTTCGCTAAAAAAAGAATAAAAAACGAAAATTATCTTTCATCATATAGAACGTTTGAGGAAATAAATGCTTCAAACAATGATTCAGACTTAAAAAAATTATCACTAATCAAATCTCATAATTTTAATGACAGTATTAAAAATTATATAGTTACAATTGAAAAAACAACAACACTAAATAATGAATTAACTAATTTAAATTTAGAACAAGAAAAAAAAATTAAATTACTAAATAAAAATCTTAAAATTAAAGAGAGTACAATTAAAGAGAATATAAAAACAAACAAACAACTCTTAAAGAAAAATAGTGCCCTTGAAAAACAAATTAAATTAGAAAAGAGTAAAAATTCTAATTTCTTAGAGAACAAAGATAAAATTAAAAAGTCATCAAACTTTACAGAGAAGGAACACAAAGAGAATGCAATGAAAGTAAAAAACAATGAAATAATGACTTTAAAGGACAACTTATTATCATTAAAAAATGAATTATCTACAATGAAAATAAACAGAGATAATGATGAAGATATTTTTAAGCAAACACGATTGGTCTATCTTTAAATCACTTGTAAAGCTTGAATATAATTCTATATGAAGATTTGTTCCATCTTTT
>NYTT01000014.1 GCA_002683775.1 Flavobacteriales bacterium | reverse complement strand
GAACAAACAATAAATCTCAATTTTAATGTTCCAATTGGTTCTAATTTTCAGTTAGGTGTTTCTTCTGGTAACTCAGGGCTATTTAGAAATAATGCGAATGTAGATTATCCTTATGATATTGCAACAGCTTTAACTATTACAAGTTCTAGTGCCAACACAAGTCCAAATGACTATTATTACTTTTATTATAATTTAAAAGTAGAAGTAGTATGTGATGATCTCACTAGTACTAGTTGGGAGTGTAATCCCGACGGTGATTGTTTTGATCCTGGAGATGGTACAGGTGAATATTTTACTTTAAGTGAATGCGAAAGCGAGTGTGTTAATGTTTCTATTAATGAGAAAACTATTTCAGATTTTGTTTTCTATCCAAATCCTGTAAAAGATCAAATTTCTGTAGAATTTTCAAGTAATGTTAATCAATCTTTAGATGTTAAAATCTTTGATTTTATAGGAAGAGAAATATACTTTGAGTATTTGAACAATTTTAATGGTAATTATAAAAGAAAAGTAAATATGTCTAATTACAAAAAGGGTATTTATTTTATTCAGATTAGTTCAGATGAAGGTGTTTTAAATAGAAAGTTTATTATTGGATAATCTTTTTTGTATTATTAATAATTACTAGCTTTGTTAAATGTTAAAATTTTTTTTAATATTTATTACACCTTTCACTTTGTTTTCACAGAACATTAATCATTGGGAAACAGTAGTTTTTGAAGATAATATATGGAAGTATTTTGAGGGTGCTTACGAGCCAGACTCCAATTGGAAATCACTTTCTTATGATGATTCATCATGGTTGCAGGGACAAGGAGGAATTGGTTATGGTGATGCAGATGATAATACAATAATTAATCAAGTTTCATCTCTTTACATGCGTAAAGTGTTTAATGTTATTGATAGTACTGATATTTTAAATGCTGTACTTGATATTGACTATGATGATGCTTTCGTTGCTTATTTAAACAATGTTGAAATCGCAAGGTCTAATATTGGTGTAGTAGGAGATTACCCTCTTTTTAATCAAGGTTCTAACTCTTTTCATGAAGCTCAAATGTATCAGGGCGGTAATCCAGATCAGTTCCTAATAAACACAAATCTTTTAGATTCCATTCTAAATCAAGGAGATAATGTTCTATGTATTCAAATACATAATGAAAATATTAATTCATCTGATCTTTCAAGCAGAATATTTTTTTCTTTAGCTATAAATTCTAATTCCTACAATTATCTTCCTGTACCAAATTGGTTTGTACCTCCTTTTATATTCTCCTCTTCTAACTTACCAATTGTGATACTTAACACTAATGGAAATACAATTGTTGACGATCCTCGAATTACATGTGACATGGGAATTATAGATAATGGCTTTGGAAATATTAATAATATAAATGATTTGTATAACGATTATAATGGAAGAATTAGTATTGAGTATAGAGGAAGCTCATCACAAACATTTCCCAAAAAATCTTATGGTTTAGAAACTCAAGATTCATTAGGAAATAATAATAATGTATCTCTTTTAGGTATGCCTACAGAAAATGATTGGATTTTATATGCACCCTACACTGATAAAGCATTAATGAGAAATTTTCTAACTTTTGATTTAGGAAGAAAGATGGGAAATTATTCTCCAAGAACACGCTATTGTGAATTAGTTGTGAATGGAGATTATAGAGGTATATACATATTAATGGAAAAAATTAAAAGAGACAATGATAGGGTTGATATAGCAAAACTTGATTCAAATGATGTAGCAGGTGATAGTCTAACAGGTGGATATATTATTAAATTTGACAAATATACTGGAACCGGTGGTGCAGATTGGCTTTCAGATTTTCCAAATATTGGAGGTGGAACAAGATATATTCAGTATCACTACCCTGAAGCTACTAGCATGCAACCTCAGCAAAAGAATTATATTGAAAATTATGTTGATAGTTTCGAATACGCTCTTGCTGGATCTGATTTTACAGATAGCTTAATTGGTTACTCAAGATATATTGATGTTAAATCTTTTATTGATCTTTATATAATAAATGAATTATCAAGAAATATTGACGGATACAGGCTAAGTACATATATGTTTAAGGATAGGGATGATAATGGTGGAAAGCTCACAATGGGACCGTTTTGGGATTATAATTTAGCATATGGAAATGCAGATTACTGCGAGGGAGGCTTAACTGCTGGATGGGAGGTTGATGGTGATGGTGGTGCATGTGGGTGGAATAATCCATTCTGGTTTGAAAGACTTTTAGATGATACTACCTATCAAAACAGTTTAAAATGTAGATGGGAATATTTAAGAGGAAATTGCCTTCATGAGGATTCTATTTTAAATTTTATTGATAGTGTAGCGTACTATTTGGATAGTGCACAGCAGAGAAATTTTACTAAGTGGGATATTTTAGGAAGCTATGTATGGCCAAATTTTTATGTTGGAAATACTTTTCAAGATGAATTAAATTTCTTTAAAAATTGGATTTATGATCGTTTATTATGGATTGATAATAATTTAGATGGAGAATGTTATGAGATTTTAGGTTGTACTGATTATAATGCTTGCAATTTTAACCTATCAGCAAATACAGATGATGGTTCATGTATTTTTGATACTTCTTTAAATCAAATAGTAAACATATGCTATGGTGAAGATATTTTAATTGGAAATAACCTATACAATTCTGCTGGAAATCATATTGATACCCTTACAGCATTAAATGGATGTGATAGTATTTTGTATTCTCAAATTATTGTGAATAATACAACTTTTTCATTTGATACATTAATATCATCATCAACTATTAATTGGAATGGAATTAATTTAGCTATTTCAGGAGACTATACTTTTATGTTAGAAAACATTTTAGGTTGTGACAGTATTGCAAATTTAAATTTTACAATTTCAACTAATACTAATATTTCTTACTACAACAGAGATAGAAAATTATTGAAGGTAACTGATATTCTTGGAAGGGACTATAAAGCAACAAATAGATCAAAAAATATTACTTTATTATATATCTATGATGATGGTTCAATTGAGAAGAAATATATATATGAATGATTTTTTAGTTACTTCAGAATAATTTTTTTCAACTTCGTCCCGTATTTTATATATTTGTTTCATGAAGAGAAATATATTTTCTATCATTTTTGGTCTGTTTTGTGTCTTTTCTAATTATGCTCAAACACTTGATACTCTAACAATTTGCAATGGTGATAGTGTTCTCATCTTTAATAATTGGGAATATCAAACAGGTAATTATACAAATGGATTTGATATCACGACCCTTATAGTTAATCCAACCCCTACAGTTACAGGAAGCTTTATTTTAAATGGCAATGCAAATCAATCGATTCCAGGAACTTATACCTTAACTCAGGCTCTTAACACACAATCAGGATCCGCATGGAATAGTGTTACTCTCAATTTGTCACAACCTTTTGAAATAGATGTTGACATGTTTTTTGGATTTAATAACGGAGGGGCAGATGGAATAGCTTTTGTTTTACAACAGGTTAGTACAAGTGTTGGAACTGGAGGAGGAGGTATGGGTTACCAAGGTATTACTCCATCTTTTGCTGTTGAATTTGATACTTGGCAAAATAATAATCAAAATGATCCTTTTTATGATCATTTAGCTATTCAAAGAAATGGAAATTTATTTCATGCTGGTTTTAATAATTTGTTTGGACCTGTAGGTTTGCCACCTGGCTTGTCAAATATTGAAGATGGTAATTGGCATAATGTTATTTTTACTTGGAATCCTACTTCAAATAATTTTAGAGTGAGATTTGATGGTGTTTTAATTGCAAACTATACAAATAATATTGTAGCAAGTATCTTTGGTAATAATCCTAATATTTACTGGGGATTTACCGCAGCTACTGGTGGAGCTAATAATTTACAAAGATTTAGAGTAAATAGTTTAGAAATTTCACTTGGAGATCAGATTATTTGTAGTAATGATACAATACTTATATCCTCACAAGTAAATACTTCTGCATATTCTTATTTATGGTCACCTAATTATAACATCACAAATAATACACTTCCATCTACAACTTTTTTCCCTGATACTACTAATTTATATGTTTTGGAGGTTACTAATTCCTATGGATGTTCAATTACAGATTCTTTTACAGTCTTTGTAAACCCAACAACTACTAATATTTTAACACAAGTAGCTTGTGACTCATACTTCTGGCCTGCTAACGGTCAAACTTATACATCTAGTGGTAACTATGTTTATGTAGGTACAAATAGTTCAGGTTGTCAACAGGTAGATTCACTTTATTTAACCATAAATAATTCTTCTTCAACTGTTTCAGTTATAGCTGAATGTGATATGTATGTCTGGCCATTAAATGGACAAGTTTATACTAGCTCTGGTTTATACACTGATACAAGTACTAACTCTTTTGGTTGCTTGCAGACGGACACACTAGATTTAACTATTAATTATAGTTCTTATACTACAATTTCTATTGTTTCATGTGATACCTTCTTCTGGCCTATTAATGGCATAACTTATTTTACAAGTGGAATTTATACAGATTCTAGTTTTAACAGTTCAGGATGTCTTCATATTGATTCATTAACATTGATCATAAATAATTCTACTATTAATACCACAAATATTACTGAATGTTACTCATATTTATGGCCAATTACAGGTACCTTATATGATAGTTCAGGAACTTTTGTTAATTATAGTTTAAATGCTGATAGCTGCACAAACACAGAAATTCTTAACTTAATTATTAATGACTCTACATCTAATCTAATTAATATAGTCGAGTGTGATTCATTTTTATGGCCTGTTAATAATCAAATTTATACAACATCCGGTATATATACTAATGTAAGTATTAACTCTGCTGGTTGTATACATATAGATTCACTTAATTTATCTTTAAAGTATTCTACTTACACTACTATTACTGCAACTAATTGTGATTCTTATTCTTGGGCTATTAGTGGGCAAACTTATACAGTAAGCGGAACATATATTAATACTAGTGTTAATATTGATGGATGTACTCATATTGATTCACTATTTTTAACTATTAATTATAGTACTATAAATACTACTGTTGATGTAGCTTGCGATTCTTATATTTGGTGGGCAGATAGTAATTATTATGATACTAGCGGGACCTATGTAATTCTTAGTACTAATAATGATGGCTGTACACACTCAGAAGAGCTCAACCTAATAGTTGGATACACCGATGACTTGGGTATTTCTATTGACAAGAACGATGTTGAATGTCTAGGTTATGATGATGGTTCTATTATATTAAACCCAACAGGTGGCTCAGATCCATATCAGTTTTTTTGGGATGATGGGTCAATTACTCAAGGATTAACTTCATTATCTCCTGGTACATATCCTTTTACTATTGTTGATGCTAATGGTTGTCAACTAGATAGTTCAGCTACAGTTAATGAAGCTAACGAAATTTTTGTAGATTTTATCGCAACTAGTCCAATTTGCAGATACGAAGAATCTATACTTTCAATTAATATTAATAGTGCCCTTTCAAATACATTCACACTTTTACTAGATGATTCTGTGCAAAGTTCTTTTGTCTTAGATACTAACGGACTTTTAATTCCAGAGGGAACCCCTATTACACTTACTCCAAATTTTAGTGGAAAAGTCAATCTTATTTCTTTAACTGATGCTTTAGGTTGCACACAGATATTTAATGATTCTGTACATATTGAAGTTAAACAATTGCCAGTATTAGCAATTAATGAAGATGATATCTGTTTTGGAGAACCCTCATATAATTTAGTAAATGCCACCCCAAATGGAGGTACTTATTTTATTAATAATGAAATGACTTCATTTTTTGATGTTGAGAATCTTGATTTTGGAGCCTATAAAATAAGATACGAATATACTGATCCAGCAACAAATTGTTATAATGAAATAACTGATACTATTACAATCAGTGATTCTCCACAGGCAGAGATGCTATTTAGTCCACAATCAACAGACCTTAACAATCCTGAGATATTTTTTAGAGATAATAGCGATGAGGAAATAGTTTCTTCAATATGGGATTTAGGAGATGGCACAATAGTATATGACAATTTAAACTTTTATCATACCTACTTAGATACTGGATCCTATGATATAAAATACTATGTCACAAACCAAGATGAATGTACTGATTCAGCTTTCGTAACTATCAAAATTAATCCTATTTATTCAGTCTTCATTCCTGATGCATTTACTCCAAATAATGACGGTGATAATGATATGTTCATGCCATCTATAATAGGAAGTAGTTCATATAATATTAAAATATTTGACAGATGGGGAAGTGTGATTTATAATGAAGATAATAAAATGTGGGATGGAAAAATAAATGGAAACCTAGTCAATAATGGTACCTATACCTATAATATTACTGTAACAGATATAAATAACAGGATTTTTATTTATTCTGGTTTAGTAAATCTTCTTTAAGTTTTTAGCTTACAGTTACCATCCAAGAACCTCCAACACTTACAACATTTTCTAATTGTAAATATTCTTTATAAGTAGACTCGTTAATTCCTCCGGTTGGACAGAAAGTTACATTAGGGAAAATATTTTTATATGTTTTTAATGCTGGTATTCCTCCAGATAAATTTGCTGGAAAAAATTTAAATATTTTACAGCCTTCTTCCAATCCCAATAAAATTTCACTTGAAGTAGAAACACCGTTAATAAAAGGAATCGTTGTCTTTATTAGTTCTTTTATTAATTTTTTACTTATTGCTGGGCTAACTATAAAATCTATATTTAGTTCTTCTAATTTTTTGATTTGTTCATGATTAATTACAGTACCAGCACCAATACAAATTTCAGTTGCATATTTATCTTTTATATATTTGATAGCATTAAATGCAATTGAAGTTCTTAAAGTAACTTCAATACAATGTATGTTTTGATTTTTTAAATTTTTAATAACAGTATCTATTTCTTCAATCTTATTGAAAGTTACAACAGGAATAATTGAATTTCTCTTAAGAATTGATTGTATATTATTTTGATTCATATTTTTTATTGTATAAAGCTAGCTCCTTCTTCACTTGAAGAAGTTAGTGTTCTCATATTGGTAAATAATTCTCTACCTAAACCAAACACAGAACTATTATCCTTATTTCTACCCTCTCTTAATTTAATGTTTTCAATCTCTTTGCAATATAATTCACCTGTAATTGCGTTCATATGAATGATATCTCCAGTTTTAATTTTTGAAATTAATCCACCCTCATGGGCTTCAGGAACAATATGTATTGAAGAAGGAACTTTTCCAGATGCTCCTGACATTCTGCCATCTGTTACTAATCCAACTTTATAACCTCTTCTTTGTAGTATTGTTAAAGTAGGTGTTAGCTGATGTAATTCAGGCATTCCATTTTGCTTTGGCCCTTGAAAAGGAAGTACTGCAATAAAATCTTTATTTAATTCACCTTTCTTAAAAGCTATTATAAGATCTTCTTGCTCATTAAATACAATTGCTTCTGCTTCAATAATCATATTTTCATCTGCCACTGCAGAAGTTTTAATAACACCCCTTCCAATATTACCAGTCATTATCTTTAAACCACTTTTTGTTTTGAATGGATTACTAACTTTTCTGAGTATGTTTTCATTTAGTGGTTCTCTTTGGCAATCTTCCCAAACTAACTTGTGTGATTTTATTTTTGCTTCTTTAGTGTATTTATCTAATCCATTGCCTAAAATTGTATACACATCATTGTGAAGTAGTCCATTTTTTAAAAGTGTATAAATTAGAAATCCCATTCCTCCAGCTGCATGAAAATGATTAACATCAGCGGCACCATTTGGGTAAACTCTAGTTAGCAGTGGTATTATTTCTGATAATTCAGAAAAGTCATCCCAGTTAATGATTATTCCTGCCGCTCTTGCAATTGCAATTAGATGTATTGTATGATTGGTAGATCCTCCTGTAGCTAAAAGACCAATTATCCCGTTAACTATTGTTTTTTCATTTACAATATTCGATAATGATGCTTCAATTGATCTTTCTTTTGAGCTGTTAGCAATTACTTTAACAATTTCTTCGTTTAACAGAGCACGTAGTTCAGTATTAGGATTTACGAAACTCGAACCAGGAAGTTGTAATCCCATTATTTCCATTAACATTTGATTACTATTTGCAGTACCATAAAAAGTGCATGTACCTGGAGAATGATATGAATCTGACTCTCCTTTTAGAAGTGCCTTTCTGTCAATTTTTCCCTCTGCAAAATCTTGTCTAATCTTAGATTTTTCCTCATTACTTATACCAGTATGCATCGGTCCTCCAGGTACAAAAGCTATAGGAAGATGTCCAAATTTTAAAGCTCCTATTAAGATTCCTGGAACAATCTTATCACAAATTCCTAAACATAAACCTCCGTCAAACATATTGTGAGATAAACCAAGTGTTGTAGAGAGGCTTATAACATCTCTGCTAAATAGAGACATTTCCATTCCATCTTGACCTTGAGTTACTCCATCGCACATTGCAGGCACCCCACCTGCTACTTGAGCTACTGCCTTATGTTTCTCTGCATACTTTCGTATCAATTTTGGATAATCTTCATAAGTTTTGTGTGCAGAAAGCATATCATTATATGCTGTTATAATTGCAAGATTAGGTATTATATTTTCTGATAAAGCAGATTTATCAATATCTCTACAGCCTGCCGCTGCATGTACTAAATTCCCACAACTTAAATGAGCTCTAGAGAATTCTTTATTAAATTGAGTCGAAATTTGTTGAGTATATAGGCTACGAGTTTCTTTACTTCTTCTAACTATCCTATCAGTTATTTTTTGAATTTCAGTGTTAATTTTCATAATGTAAAATATGTTTCAAAGTTTTCCAAGTTATTAATAAAAAATGAAATTGGTAATTCTTTCTCCTCTGCATTTTTCATAACTTTTAGTTTCTCATTTCCTGTAAAGTATAAAATAGTAGAATTGCTTTTTTTTATAAGTTCTTTGCTACAGGTAATTCGATTATATGGGTAGTTAGGTGCTTTTGTCGAAAAAATACCTAATTCTTTTGAGTTTAATAACTTTTCAGATGCCTCATCTTTTGGAAAAATTGATGCTGTGTGCCCATCATTACCCATGCCTAGTAAGATAAAATCTATTCTTTCATTAAATGGCTTGTAAGTATCATTT
>NYTT01000013.1 GCA_002683775.1 Flavobacteriales bacterium | reverse complement strand
AGTTCTTCATAGGCATCTAACAAATCCTTGTATTTTTTATTAAAATTTTTAACCAAATCAAAGTAATATTTTAAATCTTGTGTCATGTTATTGCTGTTTGTTTATAATCACCTCTTGACACCCGTTCGCAGTCCAAACATTCATTTCAATTGTTTTTAATACTGCTTCTTTAGGCGTTAAGCCTAAGTGCATACACATAGCCGCTTCATCCATCCCCGCTCCTAAAGTGTAATAACTCCCTTCTTTTATTTTTTCTACTCCGTCCCCAACTTGAAATAAAGCTTTTTGATACACAAAGAAAAAGCGATTTTCATCATATCTTAAATTTGTATTATGCTTATCTACACCTTGTTGAAAGCATTTATCTAAGCAGTTATAAAATGCGGTAAATTTTAAAGTTTTTTCTTTAAAAAGCTCAATAAAAAACTTAAATCTTTCAATTTCAAAGTGTTCTTGTTCTAAGGGGGTCATATGATTAAAAAAAGTAAATAAATAAAAAAGAAATTAAAGATCCCAAGATAAGCCATAAACTTGTATCTAAAATTTTAGATTTATTTTTTTGATCTTGCTCGCATGTTTTAATTGCATCTTTTAAACTATTAATTTCTGCTAATTTGATCTCTTGTATGTTTCTGCCTTTTAATCTTTCCACTTGCAATAAATCGTCGGGGTGAGCCCATACTGAAGGCAATGCTTTAGGTTTAATAAAAGTTTTAACTAACAACAGTATTGCAGTATATATTAATATAGAATTGTAAAAGTTTATTAACTGTCCGTGAAGCCAAACTAATAATACTAAACACAAAATAATAAGCAATATTGCTCTGTTTTGCAAAATGTCATTACCTTTTTTTAAATCTTTAAGATAGTTGACGGTATTGTCATAAATAAAATTTATTTGTTCTTCGTTGCTGGAGTCTAATATTTCCACTTTACTGCTCATTGTTGCGTTCATTAATTATTTTAAAAACTTTGTTTTCCTTGCCTTCTTCCTCCGATTTATACAAATCTTTTAAAGCCGTCGGTATATCAGGTGATTGTTCTATTTGTGAATTTATGATTTTATTTTCCACCATCGCCGCTTCATTCAGAATTGATCCATTTACTGCCTTCTGCAAGTTAAAATGAGTTTCCGCGGCACTCGTGTAAACATAAAGCTCTTCTTTTTCAAAATTCTTATAAAACCTATACAGCTTATGCAACCTATCAAATTGTTCGCCTAAGATTTGTTGTCTGTAAGGGTTTGTCGCATTTACTAATTCTATGTTGATTTTATCAATCTCTTCTTTAACTTCTATGGAAGCAAATTTGTTCCGATCCCGAATTCGTTGACTAACATCGCCATTTTTACTGATATAATTATACTTTTCCGTTGCATCAGCCCCACCATTCAAAAAGTAGTTGTAGTCGCAAGTGTAATTGTCTAGATATATTTGCAATTTTGAAGCAAAACTCAGAGTGTTTAAAAGGTTTTCTGATAAACTATCATAGCTCTCTAAATGCTTGCCGTAACCAAAGTGCTTTACTTCTCTAATGTCTGCGTCTTTCTTTGTTGTTAATTCATTAACTTTATTTTCATTTTCAATAACAATTTTATTTACTTTTTTAAGTGCATTTCGGCATTTACCTTGACCCTCTTCTATTAATTTAGGAACTTTTTTAGGTAAAACTTTCTTAGTGTGACTTTTTTTAGTGTGACTTTTTTTAGTGTCACTTTTTTTGTCACATTTCCTTTTTTTAATCTGCCTAAACCGATCTTTAAGTTTAGTATTTAGCTCAGAGTCAGGCTTAATTACTTCAAGGTAATCTAAACCGTGTATGTCGCAATACTTCTTTAATATATGGTAATTTTCTTCTTTAAAGACATCAGCACCTCCGTGTTGTTTTAAAAAAGGAATTAATATTGCTTTTTCAAAATCTTTAGACAAAAGAGCCATTAATTTAATTGTTTTTTTACTTAATAAAGTGAGTTTATTTCAAAAAAAATGAAATTACAAGTAAATTGTGACACTTTTTTGTGAAAACTGTGACATTAGATAAATTAAAGAAAATGACACGATGGATTAAATCGTGTCACGAAGAATATATCACCTTTCTTTTATTGTAAAGTAAAATAAAAGTTAGTAAATTACAAGCTTAATCTTAAAAATATTTAATTAAACAAATTAAAGCTAATACATAAAATATATATGGTATCATTAGCATTATTATTCTAATTAGATTTTTTTTATTACGATACTTCAAAGTAGCACTATTATTTACTATAAATAAATGTGATACTAGTTTTAGCATTTGTCAAATTTGCTAAATATATCAATCTGTTTTTGTGTTGCTATTGCTCTGCTAATCTTTAATCTTTCTATTGAATTATTATAATAATTCAAATTAACTTCACAGCCTATAAACTTACGATTAGTGCTAAATGAAGCAAGTGCAGTTGTGCCACTACCACTAAAAGGATCTAGAACTACATCACCTTCATTGGAATGCTTGTGAATTAGTTCTTTAAATAAATCTAAAGGTTTTTGAGTAGGATGAAATCTATCTTTGCCATGATATATAGGATATTTATAAACACCATTATCATATTGTGAGTTAAAAGTGGGTTTAGAATGCTTAACGCCAACAAGAGCAATTTCTCTTGCATTTGTTAAGTAATTAATGGAACTATTAATTGGAACAGGGTTTGTTTTTAACCACTCTATCATTCTAATTTGCTTAAACCCAACACTTTCCATTATATCTTTTAAAGTTGTAATTTTCCATAAATCATAAAAAATGATACAAGTTCCACCATTTTTTAAAGCCTGAAACATAAGCATGATGCTCTCTGCAAGCCCTTCAAAATTTTTATCCCATTTACCAAAATCCATTGAAATAGCAAACCTCTGCACACCATTTTTAACAGCTTTAAAGCCTGTATCACGACTTATTTCATAAGGAGGATCTGTTAAAATTAAATCTACAGAAGAAGGTTTAAGTTTAGGTAGTAAATCAAAACATGAATTTTGTTTTAAAGTTATTTGATTAATTAAAGTCATATTTAGCTAAATATATAGATCTGTTTTTGTATCTTGCTTTTAATCTCATCAAAACTTACTTCTCCTATAACCCATTTGTAAATTTCCACTAAAAACAATTTATATTGTTGACATTCTATTCTATTGTAAGAGTTAGGGTCTAATGCTTTATTATGTATTTCTAAATCTATAGGGTTTAATTCTTTAAAGTTATAGTCTTGTGTTCGTGGAAATTCTTTGAAGATTCTTTCTTTCTCTTTATTTACACAATTTAAAGCTTTATTCAAACAGTCTAAAGGGTTATCGTGCTTTAAAGACGCTCGATTAGTGTACTTTAACACACTAGCCTTCCATACATTTAAACCTCCTGCAAAGTTGTTTAAGATGTCTTCTAATTTAAATGTTTGTTCTATGTCTAAATAGTAGTGATTAGGTGTCATTTTTTTATTAAAAGTTATTTGTTGTTAATTGCGTCGCTTTCATAAAATATTTAATTGTTTAATTATATACTCTATTACTGTAACTGTAAAACTATTGCCTAATGCTTTATATCGTTGAGTATTAGATACTGCATTTGTGTAATTATCCGGGAAGCCCTGCAATCTTTCACACTCAATTGGATCTAACTTTCTCACCAAATAATCTCCATCAGGTAAATCTATCTTGTAAAGTCTTGTTTTAGCCCCTCTTCCACCTCCATTCGCAGAAAGACACACTGACTTACCTTTTACACTGTATATCCTGTCTCCTTGACCTCCTTTACCTAATTGACCTATGCGGATTGGTTGAAATATTTCTGTTTTACTTGATGTTAACGTTGGACTTTTGCCATTGATATTATATGCCCTTAAATTGGATTCATATCTAGATTCTAAAATTTCTGTTTCTTTTATTTGACTATCAAATTTATCGTTTAAATTTAGCATCTTTTTTAGTTTTGTATAAATGTTATAAGGTGGAATCGCTCTTGACTTATCCAATCTAAAATAATGCTCTATTTGAGTTTTAGGAAGCCCGCAATAATTAGCTATCTCTGTTATAGTAATTTTATTATTTTTTTTGCATTCTATTAAATATCTATTAAAATCTTCTTTAACTTTATTTACTCTGACCTCATATTCTTTAGGAAAAACAACCATCGTTCTTTGCTTTTTAATAATAGGGTTATGAAAGACGCATTTGCTATAAGTCGCAGTTAATACATGTGATTTATCTTGATACGCCCGGCCATCTAACAAAATGTCTTGTAATATAATTCCTTTATCTTGAATATAAGAAATATCTACTTTTTCATAACTTCCATTTTCAAGCCGTCTACCCACCCAATAAAGCCTTTTTCTTTGTTGTGCCGTGAAGTGTGAGCTATTAATTAAACAAGGTTCTACCCCTAATTCTTTACTAATTATATCTTTGTCTTCTTTACTCATACTAGCTACATTTTCCATAATAAAGAATTTAGGCTTTACTTTTTTTAAAATTCTTACATATTCATAAAATAAAGAACTTCTTGAACCTTCCAAACCTTGTCTATTTTTTTTAGCAATTGATAGATCTTGACACGGCGGACCTCCTATAAGTAAATCAATATCAGACTTAAAACTTCCTCCATTTTTTACAGGATTGTTGTTTTGATTGTAAAAAATATAATAATCTTCTACTATAATTCCCTTTATATCCCCTAATTGCTTAGTGTTCGGGTGATTTGCTTGAGTAATTTGAATAGCATATTTATCAATTTCACTTGCATAATATACATTATCTTTGCCATCAAATTCTATTCCTAAATTTTTAAATGCTTGCTGTCCGGCAGAAATTCCGTCAAATAAACTTAATACTTTCATAAAATCATAAAACTAAATATTCAAAGCTTCCGCCCCCTTGCCATTTGTGGTTTTTACTCACTCCCCCTTGCTCCCCCTCTAGCACTTTTTGAAGACGAACTTTTGTTATGGTTTCAATGTAGTCCATTTGCTCAATTATTATCCAACGCCTGCCCATTTTGTGAGCCACCGCCCCCGTTGTTCCGCTTCCTGCAAAAAAGTCTAGTACGATATCTCCTTCTTTGGTTGCGATTTGAATTATTCTTTCAAGTAGTGCTTCTGGTTTTTTACCTTGTGAAAATCCATTACCTGCTTCATTTTGCACATTGTTAAAACCAATTCCAATCCATAGATCTGACAAAGGTAATGCAAGTGTTTTAACTCCTTTAATTTCTTGTATTTGTTTAGAAATGGGATTCAGCATTCTCTTCTTATAAATATAAATATCTTTTTTTGACACTTTATATAATTCACAATTTTGCAATTCATCATCATTTAATTTGATAGGCTTGGTATCGCATATATTTTCTGCATATTTAATCACGAAATTAGCAAAATCTTTTTTATTTAAGTTTATATCTTGCAAGCTTTCGTTGTCTTTTAACAATTTTAATGATTTTAACTTATCAATCAATGGAGTTATGAGCATTGTATTCCGATCGAAGAAAAGATTAAAATGAGTATCCCACTCCCTTTGATTTGGAACGAATGCCTTGTAATATTTATAATGATTTATTGATTTTGCATACATTATTATGTACTCCTTCACTCTCACTGGTTTATTGGCAAGCGTTTTAAATCCATTTTCCGATGCAGTTTTGATCACTATTTGTGTAACAAAATTCTCCTTTCCAAAAATCTCATCCATAAGCACCTTTAAATAAGCCTGCTCGTTATCATCTATCTGCACAAAAATAACTCCGTCTTCGCTCAAGAGTTCCCTTGCAACCTCTAGCCTATTCTTCATAAAAGTTAGCCAGGTTGAGTGGTTAAAGTTGTCATTATATTTAAAGCCATCACCTCCTGTGTTGTAGGGAGGGTCAATGTATATAAGCTTAACCTTGTTTTTGTAATAAGGTAAAAGGCTTTTTAAGACTTTTAAATTTTCACCTTTTATTAAGTAATTTAATTTTGTGTTCATAAAAATCTTTTTAAATCGTCAATTCTTTGCTTCAGCCATTCAATTTTTAAATAGGTTTTTTCAATTGCATTTTCTTTGCTTCCAAATTCTTGCAAAATAACAATTGATATAATGCCTGCGGGTT
>NYTT01000036.1 GCA_002683775.1 Flavobacteriales bacterium | reverse complement strand
TACAACATTTAGTTGCAAAAATTAATGAAGTATTACCTAGAAGTAAAAGTGGTAAATGGGAAGTGTCTGCTACAAGGGGTGGTGATGATGCTAACATTATACAAAGAAATGTAGGTAAATTTGGGGGTGGGCAAACTCAATCAATGTCAATTCTAAGGGAAATGACAGAGAAAATTTTACAACCACTTAAATCAGCAGGGGCATTACACCCTACACAAATACGTGCATATTTATATGACGCAAAATTAGATGCGAAACAAGAGCAACTATTAAAGGATACAGTTAATACACTATTAAACGAATATAAAACTAGATATGACACACTTGTTAATGAACTTAAAAATAATTCATCAAATTATACAATTAAAGAAATTCAAGAAATGTCTAAACTCTCTGATGAGTTAGACGAATTGATGATGCCTTTAAATGATATTTCTACAGGTATTGCTAGTCAAGCAGGTAGAACTTTACAGTCAAACGCTGCTGCAAAAGCTGCAGGTAGTAAAGTTATAGGTAATCAGGGACTAGGAAATAAGACAGGTGGTCTAACTATACAACAAGTTATGAGGGAAACTGGATTTGATGTAGGAGCAGCAACAAAAGAATTTTGGAAACTCAATGAAGCTATAGAAAAAGCTATCGAAAGAGATGCCAACATTATTAAACTAAGAAAAGCATATGATGATTTCAAATCAAATGGCGAATTTAATGAAGCAGCTAAAGCACGTAGATTGCATGATGCTGAAGTAGCCCGTAAAAAGGGAGAACTTTCCGATAGTTTCTTTGGTAAAGTTGGTGGTAGTATAAATTATGCTATAAGAATACTAAATGAAATTGCGATTAGTAATGTGTTTTCTCCTACTACATTAATGATTAACACAGTCCCTTCTGTAGCTAAAATGTTTTATAGACCTATTCTTAATAACATTGGTGCTGATGGTCTGTCATGGAAAGCATGGAAAGTTGGTATGGGAGAAATGTCTGCTGTTAAACAACTTTTGTTTTCAGGTAGAAAAGCAGCATTTCAAGCCTTCAAATATGAAAGGTCTATGCTAACTGGTGATTCAGCTAGGTTCTTAGAAACCCAAACTATGATACCAAAGAAATTTGGTGGTGGAATTATTAGAATATTTCCTAGATTACTATTAGCTACAGACGCAATGTTTGAGCAAGTTTTCTACAGAAGCTACATTGTGGGAGATGCTACAGCAACAGCTATCGAACTTGGTATTAAAAATGGTCTAAGTAAAAAACAAATTAATATTGAAATTGATAAAGCAGTTAAAAAAGCTATTAAGGATGGTTATGAACCAATCCCTAATGCTGTCGATATTATTACAGACAACGCAAGGGATACAAACTTTATTGGTAGAGGATTTAAAGATGTAGATGAATACGTTGAGTCTGAACTTAAAAAGTTTGGGGATGGTAAAGGAACAATAGTTAACCCCAACGCAACTGAAAATTTAACAGCAACTAATAAAAAAGGTAGGGATTATACTCAAGACGCTTTGTTCAAAAAAGATTTTGATAAATACAACAGCACAACAGGAGCAATACTTGCAGGATATGAAAACCTAGTTAATAAAGCACCTGTGTTACGTTTAATGGGACAGTTATTCTTTAGAACTCCTGTAAGGGTTTTTGAAGAAGGTCTACGACTAACCCCAGGATTACAGTTACTTCACCCTAATATGAGAAAGAACTTGCTTCCTGAAACAGCTACTTCAAGGGCAGCACACGCTAGAGCAATGGGAGAAGTAATGCTTTCCCAATCGTTACTAGGGTCTGCTTTCGGTTTGTATATGTCAGGTAACATAACTGGTGCTACTGGTAGAGATTATAAACAATCAAGAGCAGGGGAAGATGCAGGTTTCTTACCACCTTATAGTATAAGAAATCCCATAACTGGTGATATATTTAATTATAGAACCTTTGACCCTTTCTCTACTCCATTAAAAATTATTGTAAGTATAGCTGAAGAACAATCAATGCTAGATTATCGTAAAGCACAGGGAGAATATGTAGGTAAAGAAGAACAAATATTAAAAGAACGACTTCATATAAGTTACATGGTTATGTATCGAATTATACATGACACAAATTTATTTGCAGGTGTATCGGATATATTAACTCTTGGTGAAGATTTAATGAATGATGATGCAGGTTCTGAATGGTTAAAGTTTTGGGGCAACAAAGCAAAGAATGTTATTCCAAATACTTACTTCAAAGCTATGATGCAACAACACCCTCTACTAGCTTCTCCTGAAAATTTTGGACAAGTTATGAGGTACAGACTTAATCCTACTAATAAACAAGATGGTAGTGCATGGTATGAATTAGATAATGCAAAAATTGATTCAACACTTGAAAAACTTGGTTTGGAAAAATGGGGAGCAGTACAACATCAACATACAACTTTAGGTGATATTAGAGAGAACCCTAATCCTGGGGGTCTATTAAATCTAGTTGATTTGTTAGAACCTGAAGAATTAAAAGATAGGTTTCCTGTAAAAGTTTATAGAGGTAATGATAAAAATGGCAAACCAATATTCTCTGAAGATTATGACCAAACTATAAAAAAAGATGTTGTAATGAAATTTTTATGGAAACTTGGTAAAGCTAATGATGTAAATTTTATTGCACCAGTTAAATACGATAAGTTATTTCCTGATGTACCTAATACTAAATTAAAATATACGACTGAAAATAATAGGTTTCCTAGAGAAACTTTATATAACAGGATGCAAAGGTACATGAAAATGTCACAAGGCGTTCCTATGGGTGGGGATGGAGCAACATTAATAGATATGTTACATGAAATTGCTACTAACCCTGAATACACAATAGGCAGACCTTCAGCAAAAGGAAAATTTGGAGGTACAGCATTACAGGCAACTCGTAAAGTATTATCAAGCTACAGAGATTTAGCTTGGGCACAAATATTTGAAGAAGAAAAATGGGCAGAATCAGCATTGATGGAGAAGAAAACAAAAGATGCTAACGCTACTCTAGGACAAAATGACCCACAAGGTAACACAAGAGGAAATGCTTTTAACTTACCTATGGGAATACAGTAACACCATTAAAAGGATTAAAATATGGCATACGCACTAACTAAATATACAGGAAATGGGACTCTTGTAACCTACACTATTGGGTTTGATTATCGTCAAGCTGCTGATGTTAAGGTAAAAATTAATGGTGTTGAAAAAGTAGCAGATACAACATCTCAAACAAATGATTATTCGTTCCCCTCGTCTAATCAAATAACTTTTACAGTAGCACCCCCTGACCAATCAGCTATTACTATTAGGCGTTCTACAAGTCAAGACGCAAGACTTGTTGATTATGTAGCAGGGGCAGTTCTAAAAGAAGCTGACTTAGATGCTGACTCTACTCAAGCGTTCTTTATGGCACAGGAATCTATTGACTATGCTCAAGACGCTATTGCTGCTTCAGATGTAACGGGAGCATTTGATGCAGGAAACAAAAAGATTGGAAATGTTGCAGACCCAACACTAGCACAAGATGCTGTAACAAAGAATTATCTTGAAAATACTTGGTTAAGTTCAGCAGATAAAACAAGTATTAGTACGTTAGCTGCAAATAATAGTGCAATAACTACTCTTAATACTAATATGAGTGCGATTACTTCAGTAAATTCAAACGAAACAAATATTAATACACTTGTATCTAATATAGGTTCAGTTAGTGATTTTGCTAATAGGTATCGTGTTGAAACGACTGACCCATCTTCTTCATTAGACGAAGGTGATTTAGTATATAACAGCACAGACAACCAACTTAAATTCTATAATGGTACAAGTTGGAACGCTGTAGCGACAGGTGCTGACGTTAAGGCAGGGGTGTCTGCGAATGATACATCCCCAGGATTTCTTAATGGAAAACTTGTTGCAGGTTCAAACATTACGTTTGTAGAAAATAATGATGGTGGTAATGAGACACTAACTATAAATGGTACTGCTGCTCTATTTAGTGCAGAAAGGTTGGCAACAACTTCAGAAGCACAGGCAGGAACAGATAACACTACAGGTATGACACCTTTACGTGTTAAAGAAGCTATAACTCATAACGCAGGTACAGTAAGTAATGCTGCATTTTATGGATTCAAACAGACTAATGGGGTACTTCAGGTTGATGGAACAACAGGTGGTGGTTCAGAAGCATACACACTTTCTGACTATAAAGATTCAGAATTTGCATCTTTGGGATTGACGTTTGCTATTAATAGTAATGGTCATCTATTAGTAACAACACCCTAGTCGGTAAAAACAATTTAATTTAAAAAGGAAATAAAAATGGCAACGATTGATGTCGGTAAAATAAAATTTGTGTGGAGGGGTGCTTACGCTGCAGGTACTGCCTACACAGTTGATGACGTAGTGTCTTACTTAGGAAGTTCTTGGGTAAACATACAAGCAGGTACAGGACAAACACCTGCAAATGGTAGTTCTTATTGGCAAGTAATGGCAGAGGGACAAACAACCTTAACTACTAATGGTGACTTGCTAACTGTTACTGGTGGTAGTCAAACAAGATTACCTATTGGTGGGACAGGTACAGTTCTTAAAGCAACTTCAGGAACAACTGTAGGTTGGGAAGCAGCTTCAGGAGATTCTACCCATAAACCATTAGGTACGAATATACCTTCTTATGCTAATACTACAAACTCAACCACGTATGGGACAGATGGAAAATACCCTTGGTTAGCAGACTATGCTAATAACTATATACCTTATGATGGTTTACCTAATGCTTCTTTGTCACCCGTAAAACGTGATAGAAACGAAGGTTTTGTAAGTGGTGCAATGTATTTTATGTATCTAAACGAAAACCATGAAATATGTCACAGAGGTTATTCTCAATACACTATGGGTAACACATATAATACTTATTCTATGAATATGGAAACCACTATGGCACTATCAATGGAATTTGGTGGTATGCAACAGGGTGAATACTTTGTTCGATTGTGGTACTCCCAATATTCAGCATGGGCAATGACTAATAAAGGTGACTTGTGGTGCTTTGGTGAGAATGATGATGGTGAACTAGGACTTGGTGATACAGTTGCTAGATTCCAATGGGTACGAAACCCATATCTAGGTGTTAACGCAACTAATAATGGTGTTACTTGCCGAGTATCGGGATTTACTTTCGGTTTCAAAATGGGTTATGAAGGACAAGGAACTAATACTTGTCACGTAATTCTTGAAGATGGACGAGTAATGGCATGGGGATATGGTGGAACTGGACAAATTGGAGATGGAACAACTACCAGTAAAATTAAACCTACTCTAATTTCTGCATTATCTTCAGTAGATATATGCCAAATCTCAGCAGGTTATCAATCTACTCTATACCTAGATACAGCAGGTAATGTATGGGGAACAGGTGCTGATAATCAAGGAATTATGCAGGGTACTGCTAGAACTGCTCCATTCCAAATGTCAGGTATTGATAACTGTGTACAAATCCTTTGTTATGCAGGTATGGGATATTCAGCAGATTACACATCAAATATGTTTGCATTACAAGCTGATGGTGACTTATATGGTATTGGATATAATAACTATGGTGCATTGGGTATTGGGTCAACTACACCAGTAGCAGCATGGACACAAGCAGGTGGTTCTCTAAACTTTGCTGCAGTTCAATGTAGTGGTGAGCCTGAATATACATCCACATTAGCATTTGAGGGTACTCCTGGGGACTTATATAACTCAACAAATGGTCTTCCAATCTATATGTGTGGCTATAATGGTTATGGTCAATGTATGCAAGGTACAACTACTGCTAACCAAACATCTTTTGTGCAACCACAAACTGACGTATATGGTTCTAATCGTTCTGTAGTTATGAGTTCATCTGCTGATGGAACACTTTCCTCTAACGAGATGACATTCCCAAGAAGTAATATTGTAAAAGCATGGGGTGTTCGTGAAGGAAGCTACACATCATCCACATGGTTCTTCTTGGATAACCAAGGAAGACTGTGGAAAAGTGGATATTCCGAAACAGAATATAACTTCCAATCCAATTCTGCAGCAGTTAGTTACAGCAATGCACAACCTGACCATAATAATTGGATGCACACTTTGTCTTCAGGGACAACTTATGCAGGTAAAGTAGCCGAAACCATTGAGGATTTGTATTGTCAAGGGCATTACTATAGTGCTTATTGGAATATGTTTATTAGAACGTCTACTAATGAGTATTGGTCAAGAGGTAATAACATCCACTACATTTATGGTGGTTACAATACTGCAACTAAACATAAATGGTCACGTTGGAATCTTAACTAAAAGGAAAGAAAATGAAATTATATAAATTTACTAAAGACCCTAAAGCTATTGTGCATCCCGAAGAATTTGATGCTTCAGTAACAGGGAAAATAAAATGGTTAGGAGATGGATACGTGTCTATGGATGACGGGTGGAAAGACCTAATGGTAAGCCTAAACAAAGATACGTTTACATTGTGTGATGCTGATGATGTTGTAGCTGCTAAAGCATTGAGTAAACCTTTTTGGGATGGTATGAAAAGGGCACGTATTCGTGAAAAGTACACTACAGATGATGAATTTAGAGCATTGCGTGTAGATGATACAACTATAAAAAACGCTATTGCTGCAATTATTACCTCTATAAATGCAGAGAGGGATGCGTTCTACGCAATCTCTTAGTGAATGAGGATGACACAATCACTAGACCCTCAATTAAAAGTTGAGATGGAACTTGATGCACATGAAAAAGAGTGTGCTATTAGGTATCAAATGGTGAATGATAAGTTGTCTGCATTGGATAAAAGATTATGGAGATTGGAAGCTATGATTATGGTTTCCACTCTTTCTTTTATCGGATTAGCTGCTACTTTACTCACTAAACTTTAATCTTAAATAGGAAGCAGTTTTAAATGATAGACCCAATTACAGCTTTTTCTGCAATTTGTGCAGGGCATAAAGCAATTATGAAAGGCGTTCAAATTGGGCGAGATTTGTCCAGTATGGGGGCTGCAGTAAAAAAATATGCACAGGGGGAAGCTGAACTACAAGTTGGGGAAGCTAGAAAAAAGAAAAGTAGATTCTCTATAGTAGAAGATTCAGCTATAGAAAAACACTTTAAAAAAGAAGCCCTTGAGGATATGCGTAATGAACTGCGTAGTATTTTTCAATTATATGGAAAACCTGGACAATGGGAAAGATTACAAGCTGAAATAGCAGCAGAACGTGCCGAGCAGAAAAAGATGTTAGCTGAAAAGGCACGAATTTATGACAGGAATATAACTATTGCAGTAGTTACAGGGATATTATCTGTAGCAACTGTTGTTCTTTACTATTGGATTCAATTTTTACAAGGAACATTATAATGTTTAAAGCTATTGTATTAGCGTGTTCTATTTCAAACCCTAATATTTGTATTGAATTTGAGGACACTAAAGAACAATTAATAACAAAAGAACAATGTGTGCAACGAACTTTTGAGATGCGTAAAGACATTTCAGAGATGATGGCAGATATGAAAGCTGTTGCTTATAAATGCACACAACTAAAAGAAGGAAGGTTTACATGATACCAATTATATCAGGTCTTTTAGGTTTGGCAGGTAACGTGGTAGAAGGTTATGTGGAAACCAAAAAAGCTAAAGCAAAACAAAAATTAGTAAAGATTGAAGCTGAAACATCTTTAATAGAAAAGAAAATAACAGGTGAAATTGCTTGGGATGTTCAGGCTCAAAAAAATTCAGGGGACTCGTGGAAAGACGAATATCTCACAATTTTGTTTAGTATTCCACTTTTGCTTTGTTTCTTACCTTGGACAGTTGAATATGTAGAAAGAGGATTTGCAGCACTTGCAATGACTCCTGAATGGTACAAATACACGTTAGGTGTAATTGTTAGTGCGTCATTCGGAATTAAAGGTGCAACTAAAATGTTTGGAAAAAAGTAAATGGGAGAAGTAGTGGATTTAATTATAGTAGGGTTGTTTTTACAGACCCTAACAATGATTGCTGTGTTTGTTAATACAGGAATAAATATTGTGTATAGAATGAAGGAGAGTAAAAAGTGTCAATGCAAAAAATGATGGGTGAGTTACATAAAGAACTTGCTAATAAACTTTTAGAGGTAGTGCGTGACCCTGAAGCTAAAGCAGGGGATTTAAATGTAGCCCGACAATTTTTAAAAGATAATGAGATAACAGCATTACCTGCTGATAGTAATGTAATGAGAGAGATACTTGAGGGATTGCCTTTTGACGCAACTGTAGACCAAGTACAATAATGAAACGTATCATTAATTTATTTGTTAATTATTTTAACATTCAATTTGATGCAGACAGAATAAAATATTTATCGGGAAAAGGAAAACCTATGGCATATAAAAAACGAAAAACATATAAATCTCCAGTAAAAAAATCTAAACCAAAGGATAAATAATGTCTCTTTATGAAAATATTAACAAACGAAAAAAGGCAGGTACAAGCAGACCTAAATCAAAATCTACAGTCTCAGCTAAATCATATGCTAATATGAAAGCAGGTTTCCCTAAAAAGAAGCCTAAGAAAAAATCGTGACGATAGACAATAGATTACTAGACTTCAAAAACTTTTTGTTTATGTCGTGGAAGCATTTACATCTTCCCGACCCAACTCCAGTACAATATGATATTGCAAACTATCTCCAAGATAAAACAGAAAGACGAG
>NYTT01000035.1 GCA_002683775.1 Flavobacteriales bacterium | reverse complement strand
GTCAGAAAAAAATTAAAAATTAAGAATTAGATAATCAAATGAAAGCAGACGTCTTATTAGGACTACAATGGGGAGATGAAGGGAAAGGGAAAATTGTTGATGTTTTAACATCTAAATATGATATTATTGCTAGATTCCAAGGGGGACCTAATGCAGGACATACTCTTGAATTTGATGGCATCAAGCATGTTCTTCATACTATTCCTTCAGGAATTTTTCATAAAGGCGTAGTGAATCTAATTGGTAACGGTGTAGTTATTGATCCAGTTATATTCCAAAAAGAAATTTTCGGATTAGAAAAATTAAACCACACAATTTCTGAACTACTTATATCAAAAAAGGCTCATTTAATTTTACCAACACATAAACTAATAGATGCTGCTTCAGAACGCGCAAAAGGAAAAGAGAAAATAGGTTCTACTTTAAAAGGAATTGGACCAACTTACATGGATAAAACTGGAAGAAATGGCATTAGAGTAGGCGACATATCGTCTTCAAAATTTAAAGAAAAATATGAAAAACTGAAAAGGAAGCACCTTCAAATATTAGATTTCTATGATTTTGATTACAAGCTTGAAGAATTAGAAAAAGAATGGTTCCATTCGTTAGAAACTTTAAGAAAATTTAATCATATCGAAAGCGAACACTATATCCACAATGCTATCAAAAATGGAAAAAAAATATTAGCTGAAGGTGCACAGGGAACACTTCTGGATATTGACTTTGGGTCTTACCCTTTTGTTACATCATCAAATACAATAACAGCTGGGGCTTGCACTGGTCTTGGTATTGCTCCAAATAATATTGGAGAGGTATTTGGAATATTTAAGGCCTACTGTACAAGAGTAGGAAGTGGTCCTTTTCCATCTGAATTATTTAATGAAACGGGTGAACGATTAGCTAAGATTGGCAATGAATTTGGGTCAACTACAGGTAGAGCTAGAAGGTGTGGTTGGATTGATATACCAGCATTAAAATATGCAATTAATATTAATGGAGTAACACAACTTATGATGATGAAAGCAGATGTTCTTTCAGGAATTAAAAAAATAAAAGCTTGTACTCATTATGAACTTGATGGCAAAAAGATTGATTATTTACCATTTGAAGATAATGATAAATTAATACCTATATACAAAGATTTAGATGGATGGGAAGAGGATTTAATGAACTTAGACAACCTTTCTAAAGCACCTGAAACTGTTCACAAATATATTTCATGGCTAGAACAAACATTAGAAGTGCCAATTTCAATCGTATCAGTTGGTCCTGATAGAAAACAAACATTTTTTCGATAAATATTGAAATTTTTATTAAATATTTTACTTTTAGCACTCTGTGTATGTGTAAATGCTCAGACAAGTAAAAGAATAGAAATAATTAATGCTGATAGTACAATTGCAAATACTATAAACCATCCTGAATATTTAAGATTATTAAATAATGTAGTGTTTAAACACAATTCAACCACAATGTCTTGTGATTCCGCATACCACTACTCTGAATTAAACAAAATAGAAGCTTTTGGAGATGTTATTATACAACAAGGAGATAGTTTAAGACTTACTGGAAATAAGTTGCGATATCTGAGTGATAATAACATTGCCGTAATCACTGGAAAAGTAAAGCTCATTGACAAATATATGACTTTAGAAACTGAGAAAATTATTTATAACCTAAATGAAAATATTGGAGTTTACCCCTCAAATGGAAAGATTATTGATGATTCAAAATCTATATACTCTGTAAGAGGAGAATATCATGCTAGCACCTATAATTTTATTTTTACTGACTCGGTCAAAATAATTGACAAAGAATATCAAGTTTTTACAGATAATATGATATACAACACAAAGAGTGAAACGTCATTCTTCTTTGGGCCATCAATTATAGTTTCTGAAGAAAATAAAATTTTTTGTGAAAACGGATGGTATAACACTAATACGCTACAATCAAAATTTTTCAATAACGCTTACATACAATCTGACAGTCAAATTCTAAAGGGAGATAGTATTTTTTATGACCAAAATAAGCAATACGGCAAAGCATCACAAAATGTTCATCTAATAGATAGTATCAACAATATTGAAATATTTGGAGATCAGGCAGAATTTTTCATAAGAAAAGACTTTTACATATTCACCAAAGAACCACTAGCAAAAATTATACAAGAAGAAGACACAACTTTTATTAGTGCAAATAATTTTTTATATCATAATTTAGAGAATGATGAGAAATTAATTGCCTTCAATAACGTAGAAATCTATCAGCACAATATGCAAGCAAAATGTGATTCATTTAGCTATGATTTAGAATATTCAAAAATTGAATTATTTGACAATCCAACCTTATGGGTAGATGAATTCCAAATAAATTCTGATAGCATGAAGGTTTTCCTTGATGAAGATGAAAATCTAAAATCAATGATTTGCTCACCAAATCCAATGATAATTTCTAAGGTTGATTCTTTTAATTACAATCAATTGGCAGGAAGTATAATGAAAATATATTTTAATGAGAATACAATATCTACAATTAGAATAGAAGGTAATAGTCAAAGTCTATTTGTCATTTCTGATGAAAAAACAAATGATAAAATTGGATTTAATGCTACAAAATGCTCAGAAATTTCATTATATTTTAAGGAAAATAAAATTGAATCAATTAACTATAATATAAAACCGAATTCTACTATAACTCCATATGATGAGATTAAAGAGAAAGATAAATATTTAGATGGATTTATTTGGAAAGAGTTAGATCAACAAAGAATAAAGTTGAAATATTTAATTGATAACAAATGATGTCCTTCTATTAAATAGTCTATTTTCTTCTGTAGTGTTTGAGAATAATGGAACAAGCTCCCCATACCCTTTAAAATTAAGTCTATTGGAAACTTTATCTCTTAAATAATTATATACAACTTCAGCTCTTAGAGTAGATAAAATTAAATTATCATTATTATTACCAATATTATCAGTATGACCTTGAATCTCTAAGCTTATATCTGGGTTTTTCAATAAATATAAAATCAATTCATTTAATTGTTCAAAAGAACTAGAATCAATTTTACTAGAGTTAGATGCGAATACAACATTATTAAGTACAACTTCTTTACCTTTTGAATTTGAAATTATATCAAGCTCAATATTTGATAATTTATTTGCTCTTACATTCTCAGGTAGATTAAAAACAAAAATATCTTCTAAACCAAAACCACTTTGATTTGAAGTATAATAGGCTGTTTTTCCATCGTTAGCAACAATTAATGAGTTCTCTGTATTAAATGTATTAATTGGATAACCTAAATTGGTTGGCAACCTCCATTCTTCTAATACATCTTTTCTTTTACTTATAAAAATATCATATCCACCCATTCCAACGTGACCACTAGAAGCGAAGTAAAATGTTAAATTATCTGGATGAAGAAATGGTGACATTTCATCATCTTCTGTATTTATTTTAGGACCTAAGTTTTCGGGCTCTAAAAAGCTATTATCAGTAATTTGAGAACGCCAAATATCTTTACCACCGTATCCTCCACTTCGATTACTCACAAAATAAAGATATTTTCCGTCTGGAGAAAAACATCCTTGTGACTCCCACGATTTTGAATTAATGATTTTACCAGCATTAAATGTTGAATTATTATTGAGTATATAAAGATCACAACTCCCCATACTATCAAATCTGTCACATGCTGTAAATACTGAATAGCCAGTATCAGATGAAAAAGAAAATGCACCTTCATTACTGTTTGTATTTAAAGTACCAAAATATGGCTTTGACAATGTCCAGTTACTGTTTTCGTCAAGTTTCGAAACATAAAAATCTTCTTGAAATACATTATTTTTATCAAGCCTCCTTGAATACACTAGATTTTTTCCGTTGTACGAGATAGCAGGCAAATATTCTTCTTTAGCTGAATTTATATTTGAACCTAAATTTTTTGGAGAAAAATCTACAGGATTATTTATAGCATCAATCGAAAATGTAGAACTTTTAATTATCATTCTGATTTCTCTGGAATCATGAAATCTAACAGAATCTTTAAAAAGAAGCAATTTAGCATATTTAAGAGATTCTTCGTAGAAGCCGTTTTCATAATACAATTTTGTAATCTTCTTTATTCCATCTAAGTTAATATTATCATCACTGTAGTATGCAGATAACAGAAATGATACAGCTTTATTAATTTGTTTACTGTTTGCATAGATCGAAGCAATTAATAGCTTTGGACTCTCCCATTGTGGGCTATTTTCTAGTGCTTTACTAGCAAATTTTATAGATTTATTGAAATTACCATCTTTATTATATTTTATTGCTTTATCAAAATTTTTATAATCTTTAAATTGAGAGTATGATATAAAAGGTAGAAACAAAAAAATAAGAATATAATTTCTCATTATGGAATATTCATATATTTATGACTCTGTAAAGATATACACCATTGCTTATTTTCTTGAACAAATTCAATAATCATTGGCAAAACAATATCTTTTTTACTCCATTCAGGTTGTAAATATAATTTACATTTATTATTAACACCAATACACTGTTCCTTAGCCCATATCAAATCGTGTTTGTTGCTAACAATAACTTTTAACTCGCTTGCAAACAATTTAATGTCATTAATGGGAGATTGCATTTTCTTTGGAGAAAAACAGATCCAATCAAAACTACCGCTTAAAGGGTGTGTTCCAGAAGTTTCCAAATGAGTTTTGTAATTATTTACTTTTAATAAATTAGTTAAATTATCAAGATTCCACATTAATGGCTCACCTCCTGTAATGACAACTGTATCTACATTATATTTTTTTATATCTTCAAAAATATCTGTTACTAAAGTTGGGGGGTGAAGTGTAGAATCCCAACTTTCTTTAACATCACACCAATGGCAACCAACATCACAACCACCAATTCGTAAAAAATAAGCTGCAGTTCCAGCAAAAAAACCTTCACCCTGAATAGAGTAGAAAGCTTCCATTAATGGTAGCATATCACCATTTTCAAGAGCTAATTTTGTTGATTTATCCATATTGCAAAAATAAGTTTTTTATCAAGAAGAATACTATATTTGCTTATTATAAAAGTAATTAAAATGAAACAAATAATTGAATGTGTTCCAAATATTTCAGAAGGACTCGATACAAATAAAATTAAAATTATTGCATCTGAAGTTGAGAAAATTGATGGCATAAAGTTATTAAATATAGACCCAGGAAAAGCAACAAATAGAACAGTTATTACTTTTGTTGGAGAGCCACAGAAGGTGATTGACGCAGCATTCCTTCTTATCAAAAAATCTCAAGAACTAATTGATATGAGAAATCATTCAGGAGAACACCCAAGAATGGGTGCTACTGATGTGTGTCCATTAGTTCCAATTTCAAATATATCAATGACGGAATGTGTTAAATGGGCACATAAATTAGGAAAACGAGTTGGTGAAGAACTTAATATTCCAGTATATCATTATGAAGAAGCGGCTAAAGAAGAAAAAAGAAGAAATCTAGCTAATTGTAGGCAAGGCGAATATGAAGGATTATCAAAAAAACTTGAAAATAAAAATTGGAGGCCAGATTATGGCCCAAATAAATTTAATAAATCAGTAGAAAAATCTGGAGCTACAGCAATTTCCGCACGTGATTTTCTAGTGGCTTATAATATTAATCTTAATACAACTTCTACTAGAAGAGCAAATGCTGTCGCTTTTGATATCCGTGAAGCAGGTAGAATTAAAAGAGAAGGAGGCAGTTTAAATGGAAAAATTATTGAAGATAAAGATGGAAACCCAATTAAAGAACCAGGGCTTTTTAAATCTGTAAAAGGAATTGGATGGTATATTGAAGAATATGGAATTGCACAAATTTCTTATAATTTAACAAATATTAATACAGCGTCTTTACATGATGTTTTTGATAAAACTTGTGAGCGTGCGAATCTTAGAGGAATGCGTGTAACTGGATCTGAACTAGTTGGTTTAGTTCCAAAAAAGGTACTAGTTGATGCTGGAAAACACTTTTTAAAAAAACAAAAAAGATCATTAGGTATTTCTGAAAATGAAATAATCAAAATTGCAGTGAAAACTTTAGGACTTGATGAATTAGCCCCATTTAACATTAAAGAACGAGTTATTGAATATATGTTAGATGATTTGGATAATAAATTAATTGACCTTTCTCTTTCAGATTTCGCAAATGAAACTGCTTCTGAAAGCCCCGCTCCAGGAGGTGGCTCTATAGCAGCATATTGTGGATCAATAGGAGTAGCCTTAGGAACAATGGTTGCAAATTTATCTTCTCATAAAAGAGGTTGGGATGATAGATGGGAAGAATTTTCTATTTGGGCAGAAAAAGGGATGCAATATCAAAAAACACTTCTTGAATTAGTTGATGAAGACACTGATGCATTTAATAAAATTATGGATGCTTTTAGACTGCCTAAAGATTCAGATGATGCGATATCAAAAAGAAACGAAGAAATTCAAAAAGCTACAAAAAATGCGATCCTAACTCCATTTAAAGTAATGACGACAGCTTTTAATTCAATGGAAGTCATGAAAGCTATGGCAGAAATTGGAAACCCAAATTCAGTTACTGATGCTGGTGTCGGAGCGCTTTGTGCAAGGACTTCAGTTATTGGAGCATTTTTAAATGTTAAGATTAATTGTGCTGATTATGAAGACAAGAAATTTGTTAAAGATATTACAGAGAAAGGACAGAAACTTGTCGATGAAGCTTGCAAATTAGAAAATGAGATTATGAAAATAACTTATTCTAAAATAAACTAAGTATAACATGAGCATGTCAGAAGAAATGAAAGCTTGCCCAATTTGTGAATCACCTTATGGATACTTCACAGGAAATAATTCATACACTTGCCCTGAATGTTCTCATGAATGGAATCTAAAAAAAACTGAAAATGATTCATTTACAGTTAATGATTGCAATGGTAATCCTCTGCAAAATGGAGATAGTGTTATAGTAATTAAGAATCTTCCAGTTAAAGGAGCTCCAAAACCAATAAAATCAGGAACTAAAGTAAAGAACATAAGACTTGTTGATGCAGATCATAATATAAATTGCAAAATTGATGGGTTTGGCTCTATGCAACTTAAATCAGAATTTGTTAGAAGAAGTTAGTAAATATTTTAGATTAATTAAACATGATATTAGAATTAACTTATATTTGCTTTTAAATCTATTGTCATGAAAAAAATACTACTTCTTTTAAGCTTAATATTACTTTTAAATT
>NYTT01000034.1 GCA_002683775.1 Flavobacteriales bacterium | reverse complement strand
TACACATAGTCATATACATCCTTTTACAAGCGGAAGAAATAAAGGACTTGGTGGGATGGCGCAAAGAGCAGGACTAATTAATTCAATTAGAAAAACTGAAGATCATGTATTACTATTAGACGCTGGAGATATATTTCAAGGTACACCATACTTTAATTTTTATGGTGGCGAATTAGAATTTAAACTTATGAGCGAGATGAAATATGATGCCGCAACATTGGGAAATCATGACTTTGACAATGGTCTAATTGGGCTTAAAAAGCAGTTACCTTTAGCAAAATTTCCCTTTTTAACAGCAAATTATGATTTCTCAGAAACAATACTAAAAGATAAATTTCAAGCATATAAAATATTTAATAAAGGAGGAATTAAGATTGGTGTATTTGGAATTGGTATAGAACTTGAAGGTCTTGTTCCAAAAAAATTATATAAAAACACTAAATACCTAGATCCAGTCAAGCAAGCAAATTACTATTCTGATATTTTAAAAAACAAAGAAGATTGCGATTTAATTATATGTCTTTCACATCTTGGATTTAAATATAAGTCAAATAAATTATCTGATATCACTTTTGCAAAAAAAACATGCAACATAGATTTAATAATAGGTGGACATACACACACCTTTCTTAAAAAACCCATTAGCATCTTAAATCTTGAAAAAAAAGAAGTACTTATCAACCAAGTAGGATGGGCAGGAATTAATCTTGGCAAAGTAGATTTTAATTTTAATCAATATAATGGTTTGAAAAAAGTTTCAAGCAAGCCAATATTTATTAAATCATAGCCCAAAAATCTTATATTTACTATTTTTTTTAAAAAAAAAGAAAATACCTTCTCTAGTAAATTTTACATGTAAAAAAAAGTTTAAAGTCAAGTCATTATTTTCTTTTATATTAACAATATCTTTTTCATATTTGCTAACATCAAAATAATAATCAAAGCAACCAACTGATAAATTAGAACCAAGAAATGTCTGAAAGAAGTTACACTGAAATATGGAATAATTGTCTTAATATTATAAGAGATAATGTTACACCTCAAAATTACAAAACATGGTTTAAACCTATCACTGCAGTTGCAATAAATGAGAAAATTTTAACTATTCAAGTTCCTAGCCAATTTTTTTATGAATGGCTTGAAAATAATTACATTACACTTATAAAGAAAACTCTCAAAAGAGAACTAGGAAAAGACGCTAAATTAGAATACAATATCTTACTTGACAACAGCGGTTCAAAAAAACCTTACATAACAAAAATACCAAGCAGTGGGCAATCAGCATTGAAAAATGACCCAATAAACATGCCTATAGATATGAGACCTGGATCTGTAATTAGGAATCCGTTTATCATTCCTGGTCTTCAAAAAATCAATATTAACCCACAATTAAATGAATCTTATACTTTTGATGCATTTATTGAAGGAGACTGCAATAGACTAGCTCGTTCTGCTGGATTTGCTGTAGCTCAAAATCCTGGAGGAACATCATTCAATCCATTATTTATCTATGGAAATGGTGGATTAGGTAAGACTCATCTTGCTAATGCTATTGGAATAGAAGTTAAAAATAATCATCCTGAAAAAACAGTTCTTTATGTATCAGCTGATAAATTTCAAACACAATTTGTTGATTCTATAATGGATAATAAAAAAAATGATTTTGTTCATTTCTACCAATCAATAGATGTTTTAATTATTGATGATGTTCAATTTTTGTGTGGAAAAGAAAAGACACAAGATGTATTTTTTCACATATTTAATCATTTACACCAAAACAAAAAACAAGTTATTCTAACTTCAGATAAAGCGCCTGTTGATATAGTAGGAATGGAGCAACGACTATTATCTAGATTTAAGTGGGGACTTTCTGCTGACCTTCAATCACCTGAACTAGAAACTAGACTTGCAATTCTTAAAAAGAAAATTAAGAAAGATGGTATTGAAATTCCTTTTGAGGTTATAGAATATATAGCATACTCGATTACTTCAAATGTAAGAGAGCTTGAAGGCGCTCTAATTTCACTTTTAGCTCAATCATCTCTAAATAAAAAAGAAATAACTATAGACTTAGCAAAAAGCATGCTAGATAAATTCGTTAAGAATACAGTCAGAGAAGTATCGATAGATTTTATTCAAAAAGTTATATGTGATTATTTTGACATTCCTATAGAAACAATGAAATCAAAAACTAGAAAAAGAGAGATTGTTCAATGCAGACAATTAGCAATGTACTTTTCTAAACAAATGACCAAAAGCTCTCTTGCTATGATTGGAAAGCATTGTGGAAACAAAGATCATGCAACTGTACTACATGCATGCAAAACTGTGAATAATTTAGCTGACACAGATAAACGGTTTAAAGGATATTTAGTTGATATTGAAAAGAAACTAACTCTCTCCTAAATTCATGCGGATTCTAATGGTTTGTTTAGGCAACATCTGTAGATCACCTATAGCAGAGGGAATCTTAAGGGAAAAAACTAAACACTTAGACTTTACAATAGACTCAGCAGGAACCGCAGGTTATCATATAGGAAAATCACCTGACCCTAGAGCAGTAGCTATAGCAAAAAAACACCATATTAATATAAGCAAACTCAAAGCTAGACAATTCAGTAGAATTGACTTTGAAAATTTTGATACAATCTATGTAATGGATATAAATAATTTAAGCCATTTAATTTCACTCTCCAGCAATGCACAAGAGAGAAATAAAATTAGATTAATTCTTAATGAGATAGATCCAAAAAACCATGACTCTGTTCCTGACCCATATTATGATGATAATGGCTTTAAAAAAGTTTATGACATGCTAAATGAGGCATGCGAAAAAATTGCAATAAAAATTGAATAAAGGAAATTTATATTTAATACCAACTGTAATTGGAGATGGAACTCAAAAGGAGACACTAACATCACCTATTATTAAAGCAGTTCAAAAAATCAATATATTCATTGTTGAAAATATAAGAACAACAAGAAGATACATAAGAATAATAGATAAGGAAAAAGATATAGATAATATTACCTTCTATTGTTTTGGGAAACACAACAATATAGATCTTGAGAAAGACTTCCTACCGCATATTTTACGAGGCCAAGATGTAGGCATTATTTCAGAATCAGGACTCCCATGCGTTGCCGATCCTGGATCTAAAATTGTTGCTTATGCTCATGATTTTGACATTAAGGTAATACCATTAGTTGGCCCCTCTTCTATATTATTAGCACTTATGGCATCTGGACTAAATGGACAAAAATTTACTTTTAACGGATATCTTCCTATTGATAAATCAGAAAGGAAAAAGAGCATTAGAAGATTAGAGGAAAAAATTAGCAGAGAAGATCAAACCCAAATATTTATCGAAACACCTTACAGAAACAATCAGTTATTTGAAGCTTTAATTAATACGTGTAGCAAATACACAAAAATTTGCATAGCAACTGACATAACTACTATTAATGAAAATATAAAGACAAAGACTGCGATTGAGTGGAAAAACACCAAAGTTATTATACCAAAAAAACCTACTATTTTTATCTTAGGAAAACAAGTTAAATTTTAAAGGAAAATTTATAGATACTAGATTATTTCTTATTTTATTTTATCATAATTATCAGGCATATTTTTTATATATATTTGCTAAATGGACAAGATAATTGTATTTCTTAAAAACATACCAAAGATATACCGGAACAAATATGTAATAACTTTAGTAATATTTTTATTCTGGATTCTTTTTATAGACGACTACAACATAGTAAATCAATACAAATTACATCAAAAAGTAAAAAAACTAGAAGAGCAAAAATCTTATTACATAAATGAAATAAAGAAAGACAGTACTCAAAAATATAATCTTGAAAATATTGAAGAAGAACAAGAGAAATTTGCAAGAGAAAAGTTTTTAATGAGAAAAGAAAACGAAGATGTTTTCATAATAAGAGATAAGAAAGATGACTAAATTATTTAGTGAATTTAGCCCGGCAACAAAGTGTGAATGGGAAGAAATAATAAACTTAGATGCAAAGAAAGCGCATACTTCAAGAGAAAATCTAACTTCACTTGAAGATGAAATCAGTACAGAACCTATATATCATGCTGATGACAATAGTAAGGTTTATAATTCAAAATTTCCAAGATACTGGGAGACCTATCAACTTATAGATGCAACAAATGCGAAACAAGCAAATAAAAGAGCATTAGATGCACTTAAAAATGATGCTAACGGACTTTGCTTTACTAATCCAAATAAACTAGATATTCTTTTGAAGAATATTTATACTGAGCATATTCGAATTGATTTTGCACGCTATCATAAAGATTTTCCTAAAGAATGGAAGGAATACACAAAAGAGAAAAATGTATGCGGTGCATTTCATGGAGAAACTAATTATTCTATCCCAAATTACTTTGATACAATTTTTACTAAAGGAAATGCACAACAACAGCTTTCCATAGCACTAAAAAATGGGTTAAATTCGAAAAATCCTGTGCAATTTCACTTTAAAATTTCAGAGAATTATTTTCTTGAAATAGCAAAATTAAAAGCATTTAGAATTATATGGAAATCAAAAACTGGAAAAGATGCATATATTTTCGCTACAAACGACATTTCAAAATACAAAACAGATGATGCTTATAGTAATATAATACGAAACACAACACAGTGTATGTCTGCTATATTTGGAGGAGCAAATGCAATATTACTACAATCGTATAATTCAAACTTTGAAAATGCGACAAGTTTTTCAGAAAGAATTTCAAGAAATCAACAAACAATACTTAAAAAAGAGAGTTTCCTCGACAAAGTAGAAGATCCAACAAAAGGATCATATTATGTTGATTATCTAATTACTGAATTATTAAAAGAGTATGACATTAAATCAATTGCAAAAGAGGTATCAGCAACGAAAAGCTGGCTAAGCCCAGAAAATATTGAAATTAAAAATAGATATCAATTTAATGACATAAAAAATACTGAACATATAAATTTTGTTGCTGGAGTTGCTCCTTATCTTAGAGGACCATACTCCACTATGTATACAATACGCCCATGGACAATTAGACAATATGCTGGCTTTTCGACAGCTGAAGAGTCAAATAAATTTTATAAAAAAAACTTAAAAGCGGGACAGAAAGGGCTCTCAGTAGCATTTGATCTAGCTACACATAGAGGTTACGACTCTGATCATGATAGAGTTATAGGAGATGTCGGTATGGCAGGAGTAGCAATTGATTCGGTTGAAGACATGAAAATATTATTTAACAAAATCCCTTTAGATAAAATGTCAGTATCTATGACAATGAATGGCGCTGTCATTCCAATACTTGCATTTTATATTGTGACAGCTCAAGAACAAGGTGTTAATTTGAATAAACTATCAGGTACTATTCAAAATGATATTTTAAAAGAATTCATGGTACGAAATACTTACATCTATCCTCCTGAACAATCGATGAGAATAATATCAGATATTTTTAAATACACATCAAAAAACATGCCTAAATTTAACAGTATATCAGTATCTGGTTATCACATGCAAGAAGCAGGCGCAACAGCAGACATTGAATTGGCATACACCTTATTAGATGGAATTGAATATGTTAAAACTGGAATTAATGCGGGTATTGATATTGATTTATTTGCACCAAGGATATCATTTTTCTGGGGAATTGGGATGAACCATTTTATGGAAATTGCAAAAATGAGAGCAGCTAGAATGCTTTGGGCTAAAATGATTAAAAAATTTAAACCAAAAAACCCTAAATCTTTAGCACTAAGAACTCATTGTCAAACTAGCGGGTGGAGTCTAACAGAACAAGACCCTTTTAATAATATAACAAGAACATGTGTAGAAGCAATGGCTGCAATAATGGGAGGAACGCAAAGTCTTCACACCAATGCACTAGATGAAGCCATTGCATTACCCACAAATTTCTCAGCTAATATTGCTAGAGAAACTCAAATCTATTTACAAAATGAAATAGGTATATGTAAAGTGGTAGACCCATGGGGAGGATCTTACTACGTAGAAAAATTAACTGAAGAAATAGCTACTAAAGCTTGGAATCATATAATTGAGATAGAAGAATTAGGCGGAATGGCAAAAGCTATTGAGACAGGATTACCAAAGATGAGAATTGAGCAATCTGCAGCAAAGAAACAAGCAAGAATTGACAACGGAGAAGATTTAATTATTGGTGTTAATACTAATAAATTAGAAAATGATGATATTAATCTAGAAATACTTGAAATTGATAACACTGAAGTCAGGAAAACACAAATAGAACGTATTAAGAAAATCAAAAAGACAAGAAATAACACTCTAGTTAATAATTCACTAAAAGAACTATCTTTTGCTTGTAAAAGCAAAAACAAGAACCTTTTAGAGCTAGCAGTTAATGCAGCAAAACAAAGAGCAACTCTTGGAGAGATATCAAGCGCACTAGAAAATGAGTTTGGCAGATATATTGCAAAAAATAAAACAGTAACTGGAGTTTACAAAATGGAAATAAAAAACAATAAAATCTTTACAAAAGCACTTAAATTATCTGATGATTTTTCAATACTTAAAGGAAGAAGACCTAGAATAATGATTGCAAAAATGGGTCAAGATGGACATGACAGAGGAGCAAGAGTAATAGCAACCTCCTTTGCTGATATAGGCTTTGATGTTGATATTGGACCACTATTCCAAACTCCAAAAGAAGCTGCAAAACAAGCAGTTGAAAATGATGTACATATCTTAGGAATATCATCATTAGCAGCAGGTCATAAAACACTTGTACCGCAAGTAATCGCAGAACTTAAAAAATATAATAGAAAAGATATTTTAGTAATAATTGGTGGAGTAATTCCACAACAAGACTATCAATTTTTAAAAGATTCTGGTGTAAGTAGTATCTTTGGACCTGGAAGTATTATTGCTGAATCAGCTGTAGAAATTCTGGAGAACCTAATGGAATAGATATATCGTAATTACTGTTGAATATTTTTCTTAGCTATGAAACGATAATTAACGCCTAAATTAAATGCATTCTTAGAACCAATTTGTGTTCCGTCTAAAAACTGATAAACTGGAACATCAAAAGATGTAAAAAAAGTAAAACTATTACTTGAAAAACTTAATTGAGGAATAAAAAATACTTTTTTACTTCCTGTAGATTCTGGATAGATCTGATATTCTAAAAGATCCCAATCTTCAACATTATTATCAATATTAATTCGTCCAATATTTTCATACTTAAATTGAGAAGTTATATCCCATCTTCTAAAGAAGTTTTTTGAGATAAAGAAACTAAAGCTAGAATAATCACCATATTTAATACCTTGTAAATTATACCCCTTCTTAACATAAAGTGTACTAATCAAAAATCTAATTTTATCTTTTTGATAATGCTTGAAAAAGAAGGAAGAAAACATTAAATCGTTAGAACCATCAGTTAGTTGCAACATAGGAGGATTAATTTGATAATTATTTATACTTCCTGCTGAAAACGTTAGAGTTGAATCAGTAGATGAATTCAGTGGAATTTTAAAACCTATTCCTATAACTACTGAAGTAGTTTGAAAATTAGATATTTTATTATAGATACTATACCTAGGGAAAAAAAATAAGTCTCCAATACCTCCTGTTGAGATTATGTTAGCATTATTTATAGCATATTTAGATTTATTTAAAAAATATCCAGATGCTAATGATAAGGTTAATCTTTTATTCACTCCAAAATCAGATCTTAAAAACAGATACTCACTACTAAATTTATTAAATAACTTTTCGATTTCAGTATCCTCATTATAAAATCTATCTGAACTATTAATCTGATAGTTGAATGAAAATTCTAGTTGATTTTTTTGCATAACGCCTGTTGCTACTCCCCCAGCAATTGGGCTTCCAAATCCACCTGAACAGCATCCTTGTGAGAATCCATCAACATAAGATATAATAATCAATGAAATGAGTAAAAAGAATCTCATACCACTCTAATCTTTTAGTATAATTTTTTTGGATTGATAAGAAAAATCTGAATTAACATTCAAGAAATAAATTCCAGTATCAAATTGGCTTACATCAATTTTCTTTGTAAAGGCATTGCTAGAAGACGATAATTTTTTAGTAAAGGAATAAATAGATTTTCCTAAAATATTTACAATATCAAAAGTAAGATTA
>NYTT01000012.1 GCA_002683775.1 Flavobacteriales bacterium | reverse complement strand
GTAAGCGAGATGAAATCGATTCATATATTTTATATTTGAACTCTTTATTTATTTTTTTTACTCTTCTAAATTCACTCTTATATTTTGAAGTAAACCTTGGGTCATTATTTGGAAAAACACCTTTAGATATTTTAAGTTCAGAATAGATATCTGACGTATTTATATGTTTATACTTTAATAACTTTCTTTTCAAAAAAATATTTAAAAGTGAATTGCTTTTAAGATTCTTAAAGTGAAAAGAATGAAAAGAAACATTAAGCTTCATATTTTCTAGAATATATAAGATATCAATATTGACATTTGATAAAATATCACAAAAGTCAATATGATTATCATTAATAAATCTTAATCTTCTAAAAGAGTCAATATATAAAGGTAAAATTGAACATATCGAATTATCTTTTTCAATTATAACAATACATAGTTTATTGTTAGCATTTGACTTAAACTCTTGAACCCATGATAAGAAATTAAATTCAAAAGATTGAAAAACAGTTAAGTTTAATTCTAAAAATAATTTCTCCCATTTATCTTCTAATGACTTAAATTCATTTAATGTTGAAACATATCTAATTTTCATCTTCTAATATTGAATTATATTTAGAATAAGATAAAAAAGCTATTGAAAACCAAAAAAGAAATGTGTGAAAATCATTTATACCAGTTATTAGTGTCTCATAAACTGCTCCTAAAATTGCATAAATAAGAATAAACAAATAAGTTCTATTTATATCAATTGAGTTTTTAAAATAAGATACTAGTTCTATTAATTTTCTAAATAAAAGATAAATAACAAAAGATCCAAAAATAAGACCATATTGTACAATAAGAGCGATATATCCATTGTGAGGTGCCATAATTGAACCATCAGCTGAATCAATAATATGATCTGGAACAAGATTCATATCCATATATGCATACTTATCTAGACCATAACCAAAAGTAGGTTTCTGTAAAAAAGTTTCGAAAGCATATCTATATTGTAAAACTCTATCATTAATTACAGATTGCTCAGAAAATCTATTTGCAGTAGTAAATAAGTTAAAATTGATTAAGACAAAATACAAGGTGATTGCTATTAAAGAATACAGAATAATTCGATTAGAAAAACGATATTTAATTAGATACGCAATTAGAATACCAATTATTACACCACGAGATCCAGTAGCAATTGCTGTCAAAAGACATATTGCTAAAAATATATAATCTAATCTATTTTTCTGATTGTCTTTTAAAAGAATAAAAGAAAATGCCATTATTACAAAAACTGAAAGTGTATTTTCATTCCAAATCAAACCACTATATCTATCTGAAATAACATCCGGGTTAAAAATAAAACCTGCAAAAACAATACTAATTATAAAAAGAGTAAGGTGATTAATAAAATTATCTCTGTAATACTCGAAATTATAATATACAGACGTTGTAATAATAGTAAACTGAACGCCTCTAGCTAATAAAAATTGAATAGCATTTATATCATTTATTGAATGAAATAATAAAAAATAAAAAATATTTATTAAATTAATAAATAGAAATATTTTGAATGCCTTATGTAAAAAAATATTCTTAAGTTGAAATAAATTAATGATAATCATAATAGAATAAACAACCATAATTATTTTAAACATAATACTTGCTAATTCAAAAGTAATTTCAATAGATGCTAAAAAAATATTTAAAACAAATATAACTGCTCCATATTTTAACAACCATTTATTCATTATAAATCAAGAGATTTGATACTTAAAAAATTACATAAAAATTTATGTAAATTAACTAGAGTAAACTTATAAAATATTTTAAAAACAAACTCAATTATTATATTAATTCCTTAAATAATTGCTTTATAGTTTTAATCATACTTATAAAATAAATTACATAGATAACGATTGGAAGTACAATAAAATGAAATAAACTGAAATTATAATTTTGATTAAATGCAAAATAAATAAACATTGTTGTAATACTATAGAGAATAAATAACTGATATGTAAAAGGAGAAATATTTACTAATCTTTTTATAAAAAATACTTGTAAGAAATTAACAAAAAACATAAAGAAAACATACAAAAAAATAATACTAGATATACCATAAATTGGAATATAATAAAATGATAAGATAATTATTAAAATAGATTTAATTAATAAAATATTTAAATTCTTATTCTCTAAACCAGCCATAATCATAAAAGTACCAGAACTACCAGAAGCAAGAGACATAATTCCACCTATTAACATGAATAATAAAAAGTTCTTATATTCTAACATCTGTGCTGTATATAAAAGTAAAATTTCATCAGAAAAAAGTAATATAATTACAACTAAAGGAAGTGTTATTAAATTAACTAAAATTGTTGTTTTTTTATACAGAGAGTTCAATTCTTTAGTTTTACCATCACTATATAATTTAGATATAGCAGGTGCAAATACCTTATTTAAATTAATTAGAAGAAAAGTTGTTAAACCACTTATAGTTAAAAGTATGCTATATGCACCAACATCCTGTGACGGTAATTTAATACTCATAATAAATTTTAAAGCATGTACAGAAATATAGGCAATAGTTGAATTCAAAAACATCTTCTTCCCATAATTCACAATAATAGGATCATCACAAACCTCACTATAATCGGATGACACAAAAATTTTAAAATTTTCTTTATTAAATAAATATATCAAAAGAGTTAAAACAAAAATCTGAGTAATCACTTCAATTAAAATAAAATAAGATACATCATCAAAATATTTAAATGTAAAAAATGTTAGAAGAGCTCTTAGAGATACGGTAACTAATGTTCCATACACAACTATCTCTTTAATCTTAAAGATTGATCTATACAATGATACAACTACTCCAAAAAGCATGCTAATGGGAACATGTAAACACATCAAAAAAAGTATATTATTCAATTGAGTTATATCATTATAAATATATCTGTTTATGATATCTGAAGTAAAATAAATAATAATAACATATCCAAGTCCAATAACTAAAGCATACTTAAGAAAAATATTTGCTACCCTACTTGCTTTATCAATGTCTTTATCAATTAAACTTGGTAAGAACTTTAATATAACAAATGGAATTCCAATTGACAAAAAAGTTTCTGAAAATGAACTAAAAGTATGAGCAATAACATATTTCCCCCATTCTTCAAGTCCTACAGCATCAATCACATAGATTTTAACAAAAAATCCAACTGTAAATGCAAAAATTGCACCTAAAACTCCCCAATTAGCTTGTCTTATAATTAATTTAAGCATTATTAGAATTTATAATTAAATATCTCTAAATCTTTAGAATATAGATTTGAAACAATTTCAATCATTTTTTCAGTATAAACTAATTGATAATTTTTTTTTACATTAAAATTTAAATGATCTAAATTAATTTTCATATTTAACTTTTTAGATAATACTTTAATATCCTCATCTAATTTTTCAAATCTTCCAACATAATCAACTAAAATATTATATCTAAAATCACATAAATAATCAAATTGTGGAACGAAATGTATAATTTCATAGATTATATTCTTGTTTATTCCATGTAAAATAAAATCTTCAAAATCATCATACTTTGATATATAGATTTCATATGCTTTTTGATCATGCTTGTTTATGCCTCCATTTTTTAAAAATAAATAAGATGAGTATAGTCTTTCAAAAGGATTGCGAATAAATGCATATGAAAAGTAAGTGTTTCTAAATGGGATTTCTAGAGCAACTGTATTAAAATAGTAACTTCTATGTCCTGATAATGAAACATTACCGTAAATTGCATTTATAATAGAAATACCTGCTGTTTTTGGAATATGAATAAAAATTGTTTGCGTCTTATGAAAAGCGTTTAGCAATGTACCTGATTTAAATCTTTTATATGATTCTCGCTTAGCACGTTTCCAGGCTTTATATTTTCTAAATAAATATCTAAGCATTATTCTTAAAAAAATCTAGTGCTAAAAAACTTTTTATTGTGTTTTTAATATCATATTTATCTGGAAAGATAATGTCTTCATCATTTTCAATAAAATAAGTAATTTTATTAGCTAAGTTTTTATAATCATGCGGGTTTGCAAGCATTTCGATTTTTTCTTTAAGAATCTCAGATATACCTTGGCCTTTAATTCCTATAAAGGGTGTATTTGTTGCCCAGCTCTCTAAATAAACACAACCTAATGCCTCGTAAACTGAAGGCAACACAAAAAGATCAATTTGATTATAAAATTTATTAAGTTGCAAATGTGGCATTTCATTTTCAAAGATTATAAAATTATTTAATTTATTGCTTTTTACATAACCTTTACAATTTTTTAACATATTTCCTGTACCAATTAATCTCAATTTTATATTATATCCTGTATATGATAAATGCTCTATAGCTTTAATTAAAGAAATTTGGTCCTTAATCTTCCAAAAGTTTGCAACACAACCAACAGTAAAGACATTGTTATTATGATTTTTAATTTTATAAAATTTCTTAGTATTCACTCCGTTATAAAGAACATATTCTTGACTCTTTACGTATGTTTTAAAATTCCTTAACTTAGATAATGTTAAGTTTGAAACCCCTATTTGTAAATCAAATTTATTAAGTGTTTTGATAGAATTATATGACAAGTATTTCTTTTGAAATCTTCTTAGAAATTTAAATCTACAATTTTTTAATTGTAAGACATCCAAACCATGATGTTGTATGATTTTCTTGCAATTTAAATCCTCAGAAATATAAGCAGAAGGATACGTAACATGAGAATGAATATATTTAACATCTGTTACACTTCTAAGGTTTAGAAATCTAGAAAATCTTAGCTTATTAAAAGTATTAAAAAGACCAGGGAAAATAAAAAATGGTAAATCAAAAACTTTAAAATGATTAATTTTAAAATCATCATAAGTATAGTCTTCATGATTATTAAATATAGAAACAACTTTTACAATTTCTATATTAAAATCTGTTTGACTCCTAATCTCGTTTAATTGATCATATATGAAGCTCCCAACAAAGCAATATTTGGATGGAAAAAATGGTGTTATTACTAAATATGTTTTCTTATTTCTCAATTAAATTAGGGTAAATTTCATAAAATTCAGGAAACTGATTTAAAATATAGTTTACAGTTTCAGCTTTAAGTTCATTTTTATATTGTAACTCCTCTCCAGATCTAACAAAAATACCTTTAAAATTACTTTCACCTTCTTTTGAAGCCATGCCATTTAATTGATTTAACTTTGAAGCCATAACTTTAATATTTCTAAATGATGAAAGTTTTACAGTTTTTTTAATTAATTCATCCTTTAGAGGTAATTTTAATTTTATGAAAATTTTCTTCATCTGAGAGGAAGGATCTGTTTTTAAGTCAGAATAATTAACGATAACATCAGCTACAGAAACAGATTTTTTATAATATATTAACCATTTTTTAAAATTATACAACACAAAAAAATCAATATTTTTCAATTTATTTCTCAACTTTTTGGGAAAGGCATAAAAAGGGAGTTCCCTTTTTAAATAATAATAATATGCAGAAATTAATGTATCTAATGGATTTCTATGTATAAAAATCAAAACATCAAATAACTTATAACATCTACTATATGGAGAATGTGTTCTATAAAAAATTAAATCATTCTTTATATATTTCAATTCTAATCCCTTTTCAAGTACATTACTTTGAATTTGATTCAGAAAATTAAAAGATATTGTCTCATTTAACTCTTTATTATCTAAAAGCTCTAAATAGTTAAATATCATAAATCTAAGCCAAGTATTTCCACTTTTTGGATATCCAGATAATAATATTTTTAATTCCTTTTTATCCTTAAAGGAATCTTTAAGATTTGAATAAATAGAATACCAATAGAACTTATCTTTTAAGTAATTTATCATTTTAATTCACTTATAATTTTTTCCCATTTTATAACTACAGATCTCCAGTCAAATTTATTTGATAGAATAATCGCATTTTCAGATTTTTTCTTTAACTCACTTATATTATTAATAAAAAAATCTATTGATTCTTTAATTTGTTCAAATGTATCAACAACAAAGCCACAATCATTATTAACAATCCATTCATTTGCACCATAGTCAGAAAAAACTATTGAAGGAATTCCTGAAGATGCAGCTTCTAATATAACTTTAGGAAACCCTTCTGCCCTAGATGGTAAAATTAATAAATCCATATCTTTTAATAGATTATCAAGTTTGGCATTGGGAATTATTCCATGAAAAATTAAAGAATTATTATATTCTTCTTCAATAATTTTTCTTGAAGGACCATCTCCAATAACATGAAATTTTAAATCTGTATATAATTTTGATAATTTAGAAAATTCAATAATTCCTTTTGCTTTTTCAACAGTTCCAACAAAAACAATATTCTTTAATTTTTCCCTAATAATTGGATTAAAATTACTTGTATTAACACCCAAATGAAGAACATTTTTATTAACTAAAACACCGCAATTAGAATTATCTCTTAAATGTTTAGTTATTGGATAAATATTTTTGATATTATTAAAATATCTTATCATATTTTCGCTTCCCTTGAAAGCTTTAATCATACTTCTTTCCTTGAGAGTATCACACATGTTTGCTTCAATAGTAGTAAATATCTTTCTATTTAATAAATTGGCAAACTTTAATATCCATTTTGGAGTACTTGTATGCTTTGGAAGGTAAGCAACATCACAAATAATTATTCCCCACAAAAAACCAATTTTAGATGTCAACCTAAATGGGTATGAGCATTTAAATATCTTTGCATTTGTTTTAACTTTAGGTCTAAAGCTAACACACATTGAGTAAATAGAATATTTATTCAAATTCAAATGATTACTTAATGCCAAACAATTTATATTTTGTGCATTTGTATAATTAAGAAAAGCACCTAAAAAAATTTTCTTTTTTTTACTTTTCATAGTTTAATATACTTATAAATTTTTTTGCTGAAAATGATGTATAAAAATCTTCAGCCCACTCTTTTACTTTTATTGAACATAAATCATAATTATCATAAAGATCTTCTAAAGAATAATTAAAAAACGGATATCCGTATTGTGTATCAAATATTTCCATTATAGGAGATTTAATTTTAAGAAAAAAAGTTGGTATTGAATACATAGAAGCTTGGAATGCAATTGTTGAATAAGTAGTTAAATGAAAAGAACACATAGAAAGATTATCATATATATTTCCATTAATTATTGATGTATTTGACAATAATAATAATTTTTTAAGATTAAAGTCATTGTTATATCTAGGGTGATGTCTTAAATAGAAATGAAATGAAGATTTAATTTTAATTAAGTTTAATAGTTTATTGTAAATCTCCATATTTTCATTTTCGGTATGATCATGAGTAAATTGTAAAGACACAAGAATATTCTTATTTAATTTTTCTATTTTATCAGTTCTAGATTTTAAGAAATTTAATGATGATCCAATAATATTAGAATTATTAATAAAATATTTAGTTTTATCATTCTTGATTAATACATCTTTAAACCCTTTACCACTAAGCAAAAGACATGTCTTATTTTTAAGTAGGTTAACTGATGGGATACCATCATACAAATAACTTTTCTTTCGTGCATGAATAGTACCATGTTGCAGATCAAATTTTTTTGCTTTAGGGTTTAAGCCATTAAAAAAACTAAGCATACTTTGAGATAATGTAATATAGTTACTAAAAGAAAAATTATAAAAAAGAATCTTACTAATAAAATTACCAATTTTCATATCAGTTTGAATATGACTCATTTCTGACCCCATAAATTTTCGAAGAATAATAATCAGATAATAAATAAAATCAAATGGTATAGCATCATTAGATCTCATTTGGTTATTGTAAATATCTGGCTCTTCAAAATAAATATATGAAATATTGTGATTCTTACATAAAGCAATTAAATCTTTAAAATATAAATTTTCATGATTATCTCCTCTATTAAAGTGACTTGGGGCATAAAAAACAACGTCATAATGTTTTTTATTAAAAATTTGCTTAAGAAAATAATATACTGATAAAAAGAAATAATATAATCTCATATTTTATAATTAAAGTATTTGTTTAAATTTAGCATTTCCTTATTGCAATATTTAATATCTTCTTGTGACAGTTCATTTAAATATGAGCCTTTAATTGCTTTTCTAACTTTTAATTTATTTATTGAATTACCAAAATTGCTAATTTCATCAATACTCTTATTTATCTCCTTCTTACGCATCAATTCCGCATTTGATTGATTATAAATTTTTTCTATTAAGGTGTCAGGGGCATCTATATTCAAAAAAATTAATGTTTTCTTTAATTCATCTAATCCACCTAATAAGTTTTCGTATTTAATTAATAAAAACTTCTTTGGAATAGATTTGTTTCTAAACCATAAATTATAAAAATGTATAACTCTTTTGAAACCAAAAACTTCATGCGTAATAAATTCTGATTTATCTTTAAAAATAAAGGGATTTTTTGCCCTATTAGTTACTTGATAATAATTAGACGAGATAACATCACGAGGATCTCTACAAAGAAATATAACATTTGCTCTTAAGTATTTATATCTCTTTATAAATTTGAAAAGAAGATTTGGATTTTGACGAGTACCATCTTCTATAATTATTTCACTAAAATCATGACTATTTTCAATTTGCAAATCATTGTTCTTAATTTCGTTAAGAATACATTTTATCATATAAATTAACCAAGATCTACCTGAATTTGGAAAAGAAATAATAAAATACTTACCATTTGGATAATAATAAGATAAAATAAAATCTTTAAAGTATCTCCAAAGCCTCACTACTTTATAATTATTTCGACAAATTCTCTAACAACTCCACTACCACCATTTTGGGATATTTGAATAATATTTGGAATAGATTTAATTTTCTCAACTGCATTTTTTGGACATGCAGGAAAACCAATATTAGAAAGCAATTCAAAACAATTTACATCATCACCAATATATGCAACTTGATTCAAATTAATATTTTGTTTCTTACAAAGCTCTTTAACAATTTTTAATTTATCATCAGCACCATGAAAGTCAAAATCAAGAGATAATTTCTGAGCCCTATTTCTATTTAATTGCCTATCTTCTGTAGTTATAATACCAACTTTAACTCCTCTTTCTTGAAGAATCTTGAAAGCCATTCCGTCATAAGTTGAGAATTTTTTAATTTCATCTCCTTTTTCTGTATAATACATCCCAGCATCAGTTAAGACACCATCAACATCTGATAAAAAGATTTTAATTTTCGAGAAATCATAATTATTTAATGAGTAATTATTTTTTAAAAATAATCTTTCAGCAATAATCCAATCTTCTGGCTCATCAATCTCAACAAAAGTATATTCTGGCATTTCACAGATTCCAATATTACCTGAAATTCTGTTATTATATTTTATGATGTCAGACACTAAGCTTATACAAAAAGCACCATTTTCCATAAATGTACCATCAAAATCTTGTCTGCGAGGCCTATTTTTAAAATCATAGTTTAATGGATTACTGTCTTTATCCCAAATAAATCTTTTAATTTTTGCACATGAGAAGACTGTATCATAGGAATTCATCATTTTAAGCCCATTAGAAAAGTCATTAGATTTTGTAAATGGTGAAGTTGCTTGAACTAACATAAAAACATCTGACAAATTTAATTTTGCAAAATTGATATACTCTAACATTATAGATTCAGAAGTTGAATGATCTTGAGCATTTTCATTACTTCTTCTATAAACAACTACTTTTGAAAATTTAAATTTCTCAACAACACTTATTATATCTTCTGAATCAGATGCAACAACAATTTCATCTACTAGATTACAATTTTCTAATTCAATTAAATTCCAATATATAAGTGGTTTACCACAAAATATTTTAATATTTTTTTTTGGAATTGACTTACTACCTCCACGAACTGGAATAAAAGCAATTTTTTTCATTCTTCTTTATATTTTTCATAGCCACCATTTGGTTTTTCAATATCTAAAATATCTTCATTTTTATAAGTTAATGATCTCTTAGTAGCTCTTAAATCTCTAGCAAGCTTTCTCATTCCTGTTGGTTCAAGAGAAAAAACCTGATCTGTTCCTTTCCAAGTTCGATCTAACGTAAAATGCCTTTCAAACCATTCAGCTCCTAATGTATAAGCGGCTACATCAACAGCAATACCATGATGATGTCCAGAAAAGCCAATCTTATCTACCCTATCTAAAAATGTTTTTCTCAATCTTGTAATTTCGAGTAAACAAACATCTTTAAATGGTACTGGATATCCAGATGTACAAGCATAAAGAACTAATCTATGTGCTTGGTTTTTTTCTTCAAAAATCTGCACAATTTCTTCTTCTTCTAATTTAGTAGTCATTCCAAATGAAATATGAACTCCTCCCTTATAATTATCTCTTAGGTATTTCAACATTTTAAAATTATTATTACACGCTGAAGGAACTTTAATATATTCAGGATTAATAGAAATAATATCTTTAGCTGATGATATATCAAATACTGATGATGAATAAATAATACCTAAACTTTCAGCATAAATCTTTAATTCATCATGTTGAGCAATTGTAAATTCTAAGAATTCACGATGCAATCCGTATGGCTCGCCAAAAGAATGCATCTTATTTGGATGCGGAGCCTCATATTGATTATCAGTTAAGAACTCTTTATTATTTCTTTTTTGAAATTTGACAACAGTTGCTTTACCTTCTGCTACAGTTTTAATCATTTTCTTTGCAATAGATAAATCTCCTTGATGATTACAACAAATCTCGGCAACAATTTTGGGATCGTTAAACTCCATATTATATGTTTTTATTCTTCTTCATGATAACTATTTTTCTCTCCATAACCATAACCATAACCATAGCCATAGCCATAGCCATAGCCATAACCATAGCCATAACCATAACCATAGCCAGTTCCATAGCCATAACCGTATGCTCCACTTCCTTCTTTAGCATCATTTAATATTAACTGTAAATTTTCAACTCTCTCACTCTTATACAAGTCATTAATATATGTGAGTAATGGAATTTTAGTGTAATTCTGTCTACTTACATATAAATTTATATCTGAATACTTCATTAATGTTAAAGCATCAGCTACAAGACCTAAAGGAGGTGTGTCCAATATAATAATGTCATACATGCTTTTTAACTCCTTCATCATATTTTTAAATTTATCAGTTAATAATGCGTCAGATGGATTTTGAGGAATAGGGCCAGATATTAAAACATCGAGACCTTCTATCTCAGATTTCATAATAATATCATTTAAAGGTGCATCTGATAATAGATGATTAGTAATTCCAAATGTATTTTCTAAATTAAAAGCTACATATAATTTAGGTTTTCTTAAATCTGCACCTATCACTAAGGTTTTAAGACCAGATTTAGCATAAACAATTCCTAAATTTGCAGCGATATAGGTCTTTCCTTCACCACTAATAGAAGATGTTACTAAATATACTTTTTTATCTTTTGATTTATTAAAATAATTAAGATTAGATCTTAAAGCTCTGAATCCTTCATATACTGCTGATTTAGGGCTTTGTTTAGAAAGCAGTGTGTGATCTGAATTGTTTTTTCCAATAACCGCTAATACAGGAATACTTGTAAGTTTTTCTAAGTCACCTTTTGTGTGAATTTTATCATTAAATAATTCCCAGATAAATAATAGTATTAAAGGAAAAAAGAAACCACAAAGTAAAGCAATGATAAAAATGTTTCTTCTGTTAGGTAAAAAAGGATCTTTATCAAAATAGATTGCTGGCTCTAAAACTTTACTGTCTGATACGTTAGAAGATAAAGTTATTTTAGCTTCAGCTCTTTTTTGTAAAAGGAAAATATATAAATTTTCACTTATTGATTGTAATCTCTCAATAGCTAAAAGTTCCATCTCAACTTCAGGAATATCCTTTAATAAAGATTTTATATTTTCTGTTCTATCATTAAAGTCATTAATTTGAATATTATTTGTTGATTTACTTGTATGTATTGCCTCTTTTAGATTAAGAATAAGCTGTTGAATTTGAACAGTATATTTCTTAATGGCAGGATTCTTATTTTGACCTCCATCAATTAAAACATTTTTCTTGATTTGTAATGATATAATTTGATTGATTAATGAATTAAGCCTTTCATCTTCAATACCAAATAAAACAGGAACAGATATTCCATCAAGATTAACACCTTCATCTAAATATTCATTAATATAATCAAAATAATTACTAATTGATTTTGTTTTCGCTAGTTCTGTCTCTATAGTAATTAGACTAGAATTTAAGCCTTGAGCTTTAAGAGAGAGGTCTGTTATATGATTATTGTTTTTAAAGTTTTGTATTTTATCTTCAATAAGGTCTAAAGAATCACGAATCTCAAGTAATTGATTGTTTATAAAATCAACAGTGTTAATTGAGGCTAAATTCTTCTCTTCTACTTCATAATTAATATAATTTTCTATTAATTTATTTAAGAAAACCACTCCCTTTCTTTCATTTAAAGTGTTAATTGATATACTAATGACAGTAGATTTCTTGTCAACTCTAGAAATTTCAAGCTTTTTCTGATATTCTAATGTTAAGTCTTGCAAATCATAAAACTTGACTATTGTTGGCAATAAATCAGAAAAGTTATTACTAATATATTTTAGATTTGGTTTAACAATTAATTCTTGATTTCTGAAAAGAAATTTTTGATTAAATCTATGACTTTGCTCTATTTCTGATGATAAATCAGTTATTTTAAAACTTTTATTATCGATTACAGTAATTTTAAAACTTTTATTTTTAAGAGCTTTAGTGTTTTTACATTTAATATAAACTGGTGTTTGATATGTTTCTGTAGTTTTAATTTTTCCATCGTCAAAATAACCTATATCAAATCTTAGATCCTTTAATGTTTTATTTACAATAGGATAAGACCTTATTAAAAGCTCTTTATTCTCCAAGCTTTTCTTATTAGAAGATAAATTTTCAAAGAGTAAATCGGATGTGCTACCAAGACTATTTTCTTCTGAAATTAATACCGTTGTTTGTACGTTAAAGATCTCATCCGCATAACGTAAATATGAATATGCAATAGCAAATGAAATAATTAAACTTAATAATAAAGGAGGCCAGTTATTTAATATTTTATAAAAAAACTGTCTAAAATCTACTAAATCATCTATTGGATTGGACATTATTATCTACTTTGATTAATTAATAAAAATAAAGAAACAGCAGAAAGCGAAAGAGAAACTACGTTAGTAATGTTATTAAATGCATAGAATTTCTTTTTTAAAGGTGAGATATAAATAATGTCATGTGATTGAAGAGAAAAATCTTTATTATTTAAAACACTTGTTTTTGTTAAATCAATAAAAAAAACTCTATTAATATTTTTTTCTTTTCTAATTATTTTTACTTTTTTTCTGTTGCCAAACTGTGTTATATCACCAGATAAACTTAAGGCATATAATATGTTTACATTAGGATCAACAATTTTGTAAGTACCCGGTTTATTAACTTCACCTAGAATAGTGATTTCAAAATTTATAATATTTAATTTAACAACAGGATTCTCATAAAAAGATTTAGAAATTTCTTTTATAATATTCTCTAATTCACTCAAAGTAAATCCAACTGCTTTAACATACCCTAATGATGGAAGCTCTAAATCACCGTTATCATCTACAAGGAAACCGTACAAATAAGGATTTTGAATCATTAGTTGTGCATTATTACTACTTTCCATATTAAAGAAATCATGCTGCTCTTCTGTTGTTGAAGTAATTTGAACAGAAAGTAAGTCTCCTCTTTGTAATCTATAATCTTGTGTATAGACTTCTTTTACTTTTAATTCTTTATTTGAACGCATATACTCTAAATCTCGATTTGTAATACAAGAGGATAACATACAAAATGACATTAAGTAAACAAATATAGATTTAGCTCTTGAATTCATCGTAAGTTCCATTCAAAATTTAATGTTTTAAGTTAAACAAATATCGTATTTTTTTTCAGATATACTTCTGATTAAAAAAAAATTAATATTTAAGTAAATCCTTTAACTGTTTTTCAAATCTAGATTTAGGTAAAAACTGATCTTCAAGATTAATAGAGAAAGGAACAGGTGTATCTAATGATGATGATCTTTTTACTGGCGCGTCCAAAAACTTAAAACATTTATCTGAAATTAATGAAGCAATATCTGCTCCAAATCCACCTAGCATGCAATCTTCATGTAAAACGATAGCTTTTCCCGTTTTCTTTACTGATTCTAAAATCTTATCTTCATCCAAAGGAATTAATGTTCTCAAGTCAATTAAATCAGCTGAGATATCATTATTTCTATCCAATACATCTAAAGCCCAATGAACTCCCATTCCATAAGAAATTATACTAACATCACAACCAGATTTTATTAGCTTAGCTTTGCCTAGTTCAATGGTAAAATAATCATCGGAAACTAAGCCAGAGATACTTCTGTAAAGAGCCTTGTGCTCAAAGAACATAACAGGGTTTGGATCATTAATTGAAGAAATAAGCAAGCCTTTAGCATCTTCTGGAAAGGCAGGATAAACAACCTTTAATCCTGGTGTATGAGTAAACCAAGCTTCATTAGATTGTGAATGAAATGGTCCAGCACCAACGCCAGCACCTGTAGGCATACGAACTACAACATCAACATTTTCCCCCCATCTATAATGGGTTTTTGCAAGGTTATTTATAATAGGGTTAAAACCTGAAGTAACAAAATCAGCAAACTGCATTTCTATAACTGCTTTGAATCCATTAATTGATAATCCTAAAGCAGCACTAACAATTGCAGATTCACAGATTGGAGTATTACGGACTCTTTCTTTTCCAAACTCATTCATAAAGCCATCAGTAATTTTAAAAACACCCCCATAATCTGCAATGTCTTGTCCCATAATTATTAAGTTATCATGTTTTTGCATTGATTGCCTCAAG
>NYTT01000033.1 GCA_002683775.1 Flavobacteriales bacterium | reverse complement strand
TAGAAAAAATATTACTTGAATCAGAGATGCTTGACTTAAAGGCTAATCCTAATCGATTAGCTCAAGGAACTGTAATTGAGGCGTCATTAGATAAGGGTAAAGGATATCTGTCAACAATACTTGTGCAGACGGGTACATTAAAAGTTGGAGATTATGTTTTAGCAGGATCTTTCTCTGGAAAAGTTAAAGCTTTATTAAATGAGAGAGGTGAATCTAGAGTTGATGCAGGTCCTTCAACTCCAGTAGTATTATTAGGATTAGACGGAGCACCAACTGCTGGTGACGAGTTTCATGTAATGGATAGTGAACAAGAAGCAAAGAAGATTGCCACAAGAAGATCACAATTGCAAAGAGAACAGAGCGTAAGAACTCAAAAACATATCACTTTAGACGAAATAGGAAGAAGAATAGCGCTTGGTGGTTTTCAAGAAATTAATGTAATTGTAAAAGGGGATGTCGATGGTTCTATTGAGGCTCTTTCAGATTCACTTCAACAACTTTCTACTGATGAGATTAAAGTTAATATAATTCAGAAAGCTGTTGGTCAAATTTCAGAATCGGATGTAATGTTAGCTGCTGCTTCAGATGCAATTATTATTGGGTTTCAAGTAAGACCTTCACTTCAAGCGAGAAAGTTGGCAGAGAATGAACAAATTGATATAAGACTTTATTCTATAATATATAATGCAATTGAAGAGTTGAAGCAAGCAATGGAGGGTATGCTTTCACCAGATGTAGAAGAAAAAATTGTATGTAATATTGAAATAAGAGATGTATTTAAAATATCAAAAGTTGGTACGATTGCTGGCTGTATGGTACTGGATGGTGCTTTAAATAAAAATACAGGAGTACGAATTATACGAGATGGTGTTGTTGTATATACTGGAAAATTATCTTCTCTTAAAAGGTTTAAAGATGATGTTAATGAGGTTAAAAAAGGATTTGAGTGTGGTTTGTCTATTGCTAATTATAATGATATTAAGGTCGGGGACATTATAGAAGGCTATACTGAAGTAGAGGTTAAGAGAACCCTTAGTTAATAATTAAAATAGGATTTATTACGCATTTTATGTGATGAGCTCCAGGAAATTTAGGACTTATTAAATCTTTAACTTTTAATGCTTCATTTCTTGTTCTAAAATTACCTACAGTTAATTTGTAGTATGGTGAATCAAAAATAATTTGTACGGGAATTTCAGGAAATAGTTTCTTGAATTTTATTTGATAGGGGTGAATTTCTTCTCTTTTAGATGTGAATTTAATCTGTACTCTCCATCCATTAATTCCATTAGTGTTTAATAATTTTTTTTCATATTTATTTAATAGTTTGCTCAGTTCAATTTTATTCACTTCAGTTAAATTACTCTCATCATTAAGAATAGAATCATTTTTGCTTTGAGAAGTTGCTAGTAAAGGAATAATTAGTAAAATTAGAATAAGTTTATTCATAGATCAAAAATATAAAATAATTTAACTTGGCATTTAGTATTATTGCAGAATGAGAAATACTTTTATATATCATAATATTGAAAAGATTAATTTGTTAAATGCCTTTCTTAATTTATCTGATAAGAATAAAACTATAAATATTTTAGTTTCTAATTTAGACAACAAGGATAATGTAATGCCAAGAGATTATATTACTTATGATATAATAGCTGGCATCGGATGTATTAATAAATTAATATCTAATAAAGATTCACTTAATAATTTAAAAGATTTTCATGATGAAAATAAGGACTGGTTATTTGGATATATTTCTTATGATTTAAAAAATGAGTTGGAAGAACTAAATTCTAATAATTATGGAGGCTTTATTTCTGATAACTTAACATTTTTTATACCGGAATTTGTAATGCTATTTAAAAATAATACTTTAGAAGTAAAATCATATAAAAATAAAGAGGAATGTGATGCTCTTGTATCTTCATTTAATTACACAGAACAATTACTATTTAATGAGACTGTAAATTTAAAAGAACGTGATACAAAAAAATCCTACTTAAATAAGATTTATAGTATAAAGGAACACATCCAAAGAGGAGATATATATGAAATGAATTATTGTCAGGAATTTTATTCAGATAATGCTGTAATAAATCCTAAGACAATTTTTTCAGAATTAAATCAAAATACAAAAAGTCCTTTTGCATCCTTTTCAAAATTTTCAGATAAATATATTTTATCAGCAAGTCCAGAAAGATTTTTGAGAAAATCTTTTTCAAAGATTTTATCTCAACCAATAAAAGGAACAATGAAACGAGGAGAGTCTTTAAATGAAGACGAGCTTTTAAAGGCTAAGTTAAAAAATAGTGTTAAAGATTCTACTGAAAATATAATGATAACTGATTTAGTTAGAAACGATTTATCAGTTAATGCTAAGAGAGGGTCAGTAAAAGTAGAAGATTTGTGTCAAGTATACACTTTTGATAGAATTCATCAGATGATAACTACAATAAGCTCATGCATTGACGATGAAACACATTTTTGTGATGTTTTAAAAGCAACTTTCCCCATGGGGTCAATGACAGGTGCGCCTAAAATTAATTCAATGAAATTAATAGATTTTTTTGAAGAATTTAGAAGAGGTATTTTTTCAGGATCAATTGGTTATATTACACCTGAAACAGATTTTGACTTTAATGTAGTAATTAGAACGATTCTTTATGACGAGCAAAATAAATATTTATCTATTGGAGTCGGAGGTGCTATAACAACTAATTCAATTCCAATTGAAGAATATAAGGAATGTATTATTAAGGTCAAGCCAATTTTTGACATACTAAATTTCAAGTTAAATGATTAATTCTGTCAAAGATAATATTTATAAAAATAATCTTTTTACTAAAAAAAATAAAATTCTTTTAGCTGTAAGCGGAGGAGCAGATAGTATTTTTTTATTATTCGTGCTTAAAGATTTAGGTTATGATATTCAAATTGCACATTGTAATTTTAATTTAAGAGATGTAGAGAGTGATCAAGACGAACAGTTTGTTAAGGATATTGCCGATAAGTATTCAATAAAGTGTTATGTTAAATCTTTTGATACTTTAAGATTTGCAGAAGAAAATAAATTATCAATTCAAATGGCCGCGCGCCAACTAAGATATGATTGGTTTGAAGAACTTTTAGTTGAAAATAACTTTAGCTGTATTGCGACCGGACATCATAAAGATGATAGCATTGAAACTTTTTTGATTAATCTTATTAGGGGAAGTGGTATCAGTGGTCTTTGTGGAATACAAATGATAAATAATAAGATTGTTCGCCCCTTACTCTCTTTAAAAAGAAATCAAATTGAGGAGTTTTTAACTAAAAAAAATATAAAATATCGAAATGACAGTAGTAACAGTGACATCAAATATCTGCGAAATAATATTAGACATCAACTAATTCCATTGCTTAAAGAAATTAATCCAAAAATACAAGAAACTATATCTAATGAAATAGAGATCTTAAATGGTATTAATAATATATTTAAAGTGAAAGTAGATGAAATAAGAAAGAGTATAATTATTAAAAGAGAAGATTTATTTATCATTAAGATTTCTGACTTATTAAACATAAGAAATTTAGAGGTTATTTTATATGAGTTGTTACGCCCTTTTGGATCTTTTCAAGTGAAAAAAATTATTAATTCATTAAGGCTACAATCAGGAAAACAGTTTTTTTCTAATACACATTGTATTCTCATTGATAGAGAGTGTGTCATTATATCTCTTAAAAAAGAAACTAATAACAAGGAAATTAAGATTTTTAGAGCTGATCATGAAATTTCTACACCACTTTACATGAAGTTTTCAGAAACAACTGATTTATCAATTGTTAATATTCCATTTTTTGCAAAATTTGATTTAAATAAACTAATTTTTCCATTAATTTTAAGGAAATGGAAAAAAGGAGATAAGTTTATTCCATTAGGAATGAATAATTTCAAAAAAGTAAGTGATTTTTTTGTAGATGAAAAATATTCCCTAAACGATAAGAAAGAACAATGGATATTATGTTCAGAAGAAGATATTATCTGGATTGTTGGTAAAAGAATCGATGATAGATATAAGATTGCATCTAACACAAAAAAAACTTACATTGCACAACTTTTAAAAAAGAAATAAATGTCTGAATCAGATTTTTTTGAAAAGCAATATTTAGGACTGAATAAAGTCTCTTTAGGAAGTAGACTTGCATTAGCGACTTTCTGCTTTCTAATGTATTATTGGAGAGAAAATATAAATAAAGAAGGTGAGTTATTTTTTTTCACTGGAATTGCTATAATTTTATTCTCTGTATTACTATTTTTTGTTCTCCATTTTCAAACTCAAGTACTTAATGGAAGTATTATCCTTGATGGTTTGTGGACGTCAAGAAAAATTAAAATTGACACATCCAGTATAGTTTCTGCTGAAAAAGTAAATTACAGTAAGTATATTATAAATTTTCCTGTATATAATTTATATTACAAAGGTACAATTCGCTTTTATACAAGATCTAAGGATGCAGTTAAGTTAATAGACAAAGACGGATTAATTTATATGATTGGTAGCCAGAGGGCAGAGGAGCTTTGTCAAGTTGTTAACAAAAAATTAAGAAAATAAATCACTTTTTTATCTAACTAATAAAATAAATGAAAAAAATAATATTATTCCTCTTCGTAGCTTTTGTAGCAAGCAAAAGTTTTGCACAGATATTCAATCCAGTCAGCTGGGACTTCTCTCATGAAAGAGTATCTGAAAGTGAAGTTGATTTGATTTTTACTGCAACTATTGATGAGGGTTGGTATGTGTATTCTCAATCTTGTGGTGAAGGTCCTGTTGCAACAGAGTTTACGTTTAAAAATAATGATAGTACTTTTATTTTAGTTGGTGCTTTAGAAGAGGGAACTCCTTTAAATGAATTTGACCCTAATTTTGAGACTATTCTCAAATATTTCAAAAATAAAGCAGTTTTTACTCAACGGATACTTGTAAATTCTAAAGATTCTTTTGTAATTTCTGGAGACGTCTATTTTATGACTTGTGATAAATCACAATGTTTACCTCCTGAAGCAGTAGATTTTTCCTTTAAAATCTCCGGAAATAAAAAATTAGCTAATACTGCTAGAATTATTGAAAAAAATAATTCAGCAGATGTATCAGATAGTCTCTGGATGTTATTTTTTATTGCATTTTTAAGTGGTTTTGCGGCTTTGCTAACACCTTGTGTATTCCCAATGATACCAATGACAGTATCTTTTTTTACAAAGCAAAGTAAAACTAAAGCTAATGGCATTATGAATGCTATTATTTATGGATTTTCAATAATCATAATATATGTTGGATTGGGAGTTGGTGTTTCATCAATATTTGGTGCAGATGCATTAAATAATATGGCAACTAATATTTATTTTAATATTGGATTTTTTATGCTCTTAATTATTTTTGGAGCATCTTTTCTTGGTGCATTTGATATTCAGCTTCCTGCATCTTGGACAAATAAGAGTGTTGAGGCTGAAGGTAAAGGAGGTCTAATAGGAATTTTTTTTATGGCATTTACTTTGGCTCTAGTCTCTTTTTCTTGTACAGGCCCAATAGTTGGTACTTTATTAGTTGAAGCGGCTACTGGGGGTTACCTTGGGCCAATTATTGGGATGCTTGGGTTTTCATTAGCGATTGCTTTGCCATTTGCACTATTTGCAGCCTTTCCAGGGTGGTTAAATTCTTTGCCACAATCAGGAGGTTGGTTAAATTCAGTTAAAGTTACTTTAGGATTTTTAGAAATTGCTTTAGCATTTAAATTTCTTTCAAACGCAGACCTTGTTTTACAAGCACATTTTCTAGAGCGCGAGTTGTTTATTGCTATTTGGATTGTGATTTTTGGATTATTAACAATGTACTTACTAGGATTTCTGAAATTTGCACATGATTCTGATTTAAAATATATTTCTGTAAGTAGGCTATCTGTTGCAGTATTAACAGGCACATTAACAATTTATATGATTCCTGGATTGTGGGGTGCCCCTTTAAAAATTATTAATGCGTTTCCTCCACCAATGCATTATAGTGAATCTCCACAAGGAATCGGGATGAGCTCTATTACTAAGATCCCAGATTTAAAGATTAGTACTGATAAAAAATTACATTTAGGCCCTCAAGGTATTATGGTTTTTCATGATTATGATCAAGGTATAAAGTACGCAAAAGAGGTTGGGAAACCTGTTATGTTAGATTTTACAGGATGGGCTTGTGTGAATTGTAGGAAAATGGAAGAGCAGGTATGGTCTAATAGTAAAGTGAAGCAGATACTTACTAACGATGTTGTTTTGGTCTCATTATATGTTGATGAAAGAATAGACTTACCTGTCGACCAACAATTTCAAACTAAGTTGGCAGGTAAAGCTAAAAAAGTTAAAACAACTGGAGATAAATGGATGGTTTTACAAGCTAATACTTTTGGAACTAATTCACAGCCATATTATGTAATACTAGATAATAATGAGAATCAAATAAATGAAGCAGCTAATTACCAGGATTATGGTACTGTCGCTAAGTTTGAAGACTGGTTGATCAGAGGAATAGCTGAATATGAAAAATTAAATACTAAATAGATTATGAGTCTAAATAAGATTATAAATAAAAAGTCAGAAAAATTTCTGAGTGAATATATTAATAATCCTTCGCCAACAGGTTTTGAGAGTGAAGGCCAAAAGTTGTGGTTGAATTATATTTCACCATATATTGATGAGCATTTTGTAGATACTTATGGCACAGTAGTTGGGGTGATCAACCCTGAAGCAAAATATAAAGTTGTAATTGAGGCGCATGCTGATGAAATTTCATGGTTTGTACATTTTATTACTAAAGATGGGTACATATATTTAAGAAGAAATGGAGGTTCAGATCATCAGATAGCTCCTTCAAAAAGAGTAAATATACATACCAAAAAAGGTATGGTTAAAGCTGTATTTGGCTGGCCTGCAATACATACGAGAACTGCTAGTACTGAGAAAACACCAAAGTTAGATAATATTTTCTTGGATTGTGGTTGTTCTTCAAAAGAAGAAGTTGAAGAATTAGGAATTCATGTTGGTTGTGTTGTTACTTATGAAGATGAATTTATGATTTTGAATGATAATTATTATGTTGGAAGAGCATTAGACAATAGAATTGGAGGATTTATGATCGCAGAAGTAGCTCGTATGCTATATGAAAACAAAATAAAATTACCATTCGGTTTATATATAACAAATTCAGTACAAGAAGAGGTTGGTTTAAGGGGAGCCCAAATGATTGTTGAACAGATAAAGCCTAACGTTGCCATTGTTACAGATGTTTGTCATGATACGGGCACTCCAATGTTAAATAAAATTAAGCAAGGAGATACTAAGTGTGGTGGAGGGCCTGTACTAACTTATGGTCCTGCAGTTCAAAATAATTTATTAGAACTCATTATTAATAGTGCTGAAAAAAATAATATTCCATTTCAAAGGGCGGCGGCTTCTCGTGCAACAGGCACTGATACAGATGCCTTTGCTTATGCTAATGGGGGAGTAGCTTCTTCATTGATCTCACTTGCTCTAAGGTATATGCACACTACAGTTGAGAGTGTACATAAAGATGATGTAGAGAATGTAATCAGATTAATTTATGAATCTCTACAGAAGATTAAAAACAATCATGATTTTAGATATTTGAAATAAAAAATTAAGAACTTAATTGTTCTCTTTTTTATTTTCAAGGTGCTAATCAAATAAATTTTAGCGCTTATACAGCATATATTTCCTTGTGTCTGAAGCAATCAATCGTGTGATCGTTTACCATACCTATGGCTTGCATATAGGCGTAAACAACAGTTGAACCTACAAATTTAAATTGCCTCTTTTTTAAATCTTTACTTATTTTATCTGATAAAGTAGTATTAGAAGGCATCTCTCTTACATTTGAAAGGTTATTCTGTATTGGTTTTCCATCTACAAAATTCCAAAGATACTTACTGAAGGTGCCAAACTCTTTTTGTACTTTCATAAATGCAATTGCATTTGTTTTGGCAGCTTTAATTTTTAAGGTATTTCTTATAATACCAACATCTAACTTTAATGTTGCTAGTTTTTCATCTGAATAATTTGCAATTTTTTGATAGTTAAAATTATCAAAAGCAGTACGAAATTTTTCTCTTTTTCTAAGTATCGTTATCCAATTTAAGCCTGCTTGAAAAGTTTCTAATAGTAGATATTCAAATATTTTGGCATCCTCATAAACAGGAACGCCCCATTCTTTATCATGATACTTAATATAAAGTGTATTATTTTTAGACCAATTGCATCTTTTTTTATTTGTTATATCCATTTTCTTCTAATCGGAATCTTAAATTATTTCTAATATTCAGCCAAAATAAGTTGTAATCAGCAATATGATAATTTTTCATTCTATAAAATCTTGCAAATGGGATCTTAATTGGTTTTATCCAAACAGTACCTTTATAATTATAAGTTACTATTGATTTAGGATACTTGAGTTTATGATTTTTAAATAAGATTCCAAGATGTTTATCTTTTAGAGAAATAGTACTGTCTGTTTTCCAGTTTATAGGATTTGTACATTTTATACTATCTGATTTTTCCCAACTATTTGGATAATATTTTTCTGTTAATGATCTCCAAGAAAGAAAGCAGTCAATTTGGTTTTTAGTTTCGCACACTGGGAAATTTTTACTAAACTCTTTTATTGGCATTCCTGGTAGGTATGCTAAAAGTAATTGACTTTTCATTGTATCATTCTTTAAGATTATTTCTTTTAACAACCTTTCGAGATGATTTGTCCCTTGACTATGTCCTGCAATGATGAATTTTTTAGACTTATTGTTATTTCTCCAATAATATAAAAATGCATTTTTAACATCTTTATAGGCCACCTCAAATGCTTTATAACCATTTTTTAAATCTATGTAAGAATGTATATGCATTTGTCTGTAATGAGGAGCATAGATATTTGCTATTCCTAAAAAGACACTAGCTTGATATTTAATAGCTGTACTACCAATTCGTTTATTTAATTTTTTATCATTAATCTCTGCATTCCATTTATTCCCTTTCAAATACAGAGTTGGATGAATAAAAAAGACATCAATATTAGGGTTTATATCAAAAAGTGAATCATAATAGTTTTTTGGCAATCTAGCATATTGATAATCTTTGTCAGGGTGTTCTAACCATCTTTCTTGATTAGAATAATCAGGTGTTTCTCCAACTAATTTAATATCAAATTGATGTTTTGGAAACCCTCTATAATCGGTATTAATAATCTTACAGGAAGAGAACCCAAAAATTAAAATAAAATAAAATACATATTTACTTTTTGTAAAAATGGTTTCTATTTTCCGTGACATTTTTTGTATTTCTTTCCACTTCCACATGGGCAAGGAGCATTTCTATTAACTTTTTCTTCTGCTCTAATTGGTTGTGCTTTTTGGACCTGTTTTTGTTGAGGGTTATTAGTATTATTTACACTAGTTGTTCCTTCAGGCCTACTCATTTTAAGATTTGTATTTTGCTTATTTTTATTCTCTTCTTGTGTTGCACTTGGATGTGATGGAAGTCCTGCTTTTAATAAAAATGAGACAATATCTTTATTTATTTTTTCAATTAGTGATTTAAATAAATTAAAAGATTCAAACTTATAAATTAGTAGTGGGTCTTTTTGTTCATAAACTGCATTTTGAACGGACTGTTTTAGATCATCCATTTCTCTTAAATGTTCCTTCCATATATCATCAATTATAGCTAGTGTCACGCTTTTCTCAATAGATTCAGAAATATTTCCGCCTTCACTTTCATGAGCCTGCTTAAGATTAGTTACAACTTGAAGAGTTTTAAGTCCATCAGTAAATGGAATGACTATATTTTCGTAGTTTTCCGATTGATTTTCATAAACATTTTTAATGACCGGGAAGGCCTGCTTAGCGATGGCTTCAGATTTATTTTGATATGATTTGAAACAGTTCTTGAATACTTTTTCAGTGAGATCATTTGCAGATAATTCCAAGAACTCATTCTCGTTAATTGGAGATTCGATAGCTAACAATCGTATTAGTTCTAGTTTAAAATTTTCGTAGTCCTTTACTTCATGTAATTCTTCCACTATACTCTCACATGTATCATATATCATGTTTAAAACATCTAAAGAGATTCTATCACCGTGTAATGCATGACGTCTTTTTTTGTAAATAACTTCTCTCTGTTGATTCATTACATCATCATATTCAAGCAATCTTTTTCTTGTTCCAAAGTTGTTTTCTTCAACTTTCTTCTGTGCTCTTTCAATTGATTTACTTACCATAGAATGCTGAATCACCTCACCTTCTTCTAATCCCATTCTATCCATTAATTTTGCAATTCTTTCTGAACCAAATAAACGCATTAATTTGTCTTCAAGTGACACGTAAAATTGAGAAGAACCAGTATCACCTTGTCTACCTGCTCTCCCTCTTAACTGTCTGTCTACTCGTCTTGAATCATGTCTTTCTGTTCCAATAATAGCTAGCCCTCCTGCTTCTTTAACTTCATCTGAGAGTTTAATATCTGTACCCCTTCCAGCCATATTTGTCGCAATTGTAACTGCTTTAGCTTTTCCTGCCTCAGAAACAATATCTGCTTCTCTCTGGTGCATCTTAGCATTAAGAACATTATGTTTTATCCCTCTTCTTCTGAGAATTGTACTCAAAAGTTCTGATATTTCTACAGATGTTGTCCCAACTAATATTGGTCTACCATCATTTGTGAGAGTTGCAATATCTTCTATTACTGCATTATATTTCTCTCTATTTGTTTTATAAACCATGTCGTCTTTATCATCTCTAACAATTGGTCTATTTGTTGGAATTGCTACAACATCTAGTTTATAAATCTCCCAAAATTCTCCTGCTTCAGTTTCAGCAGTTCCAGTCATTCCAGATATTTTATTGTACATCCTGAAATAATTTTGTAAAGTAACAGTAGCATATGTTTGAGTTGCGGCCTCAATTTTTACATTTTCTTTAGCTTCAATTGCCTGATGTAAACCGTCAGAGTATCTTCTGCCATCCATGATACGACCAGTTTGTTCATCAACAATTTTAACCTTGTTATCCATAACAACATATTCAACATCTTTTTCAAATAAGGTATAAGCTTTCAATAATTGATTTATTGTATGTACTCTTTCGCTTTTAACTGCAAATTCTCTTAAAATTTCGTCTTTATTTTTTGCTTTTTCAACATCAGAGAGTTCTGATTTGTCTATTTCAGCAATTTCTCCACCAACATCAGGTAATATGAAAAAGTCTTTATTTTCTGTAGAACTAGTCATCAGATCTAGCCCTTTTTCAGTTAGTTCAATTGAATTTGATTTTTCGTCAATAACAAAGAAAAGTTCCGCATCAACTTTATGCATCTCTTTGTTTTGGTCTTGCATATAAAAGTTCTCGGTTTTTTGAAGTTGTGCTCTTATACCTTCTTCTGAAAGAAATTTAATTAAAGCTTTGTTTCTAGGTAATCCTCGAAATGCTCTTAGAAGATTCATTCCGCCTTTTTCACTATTATTTTCTGCAAGAAGTTTTTTTGCATCTGAAATAAT
>NYTT01000032.1 GCA_002683775.1 Flavobacteriales bacterium | reverse complement strand
AAAAGTGCGTAAAAGTGCGTAAAAGTGCGTAAAAGTGCGTAAAAGTGCGTAAAAGTGCGTAAAAGTGCGTAAAAGTGCGTAAAAAATTATAAATACCGCATAAGATTTGGACTATTTAAAAACTAATGTACAGTAATTAAATCATGCATTTTCTGCATAATGTCATTATCATTCCATCTATCTTTAATATGTTTGATGCTCATAATATGTTGCATGATTTTTTCTTGCCTCTCTCCAATCTTCCATGCTTCAGAGTAAGGAGTATTGGTAAAACTTACCATTGAATATAATGGAATCCACTTATTTGGATGAAGATTAGAAAACTTTTTTTCAATTTCTTTCTGAAGAAGAAACATGGGGTCAGCTGTCTTATCTCGCATAACTATGAAGTTATGCATCGAAAGATCTTGAAGTCCATCGCCATTTGGTTTTCTTTCTTTAGTATACTCATTTAATGTTTTAGCAAAATCACCTTTATGCTTATTTAGCAGTTCATCCAAAATTCGACAATCCTCAAATCCAGCATTCATGCCTTGTCCATAGAATGGCACAGTTGCATGTGCAGAATCACCAATAAGGATGGTAGAATCACTAATGTGCCAAGGAAATGTTCTAACTATTCCTAAGGATGAAGTTGGATTTACTTGCCATTGCTCATATAAATCTGGAATTATCGAAATAAAGTCCGGGAAAATGTCAGTAAAATATTGCTCTACCTCTGCTTTCGTATTAAGGTTTTCAAATGAGTTATCACCACATTTAGGAGCAAATAACGTACAAGTAAAACTTCCATCCATATTAGCAAGAGCAATAACCATAAATTCACCTCTAGGCCAAATATGTAATGCATTTTTATCCAATAAATAAGATCCGTTTTTTCCAGATGGTATCATCAATTCTTTATAATCATGTTCAATTTCATTAAATGAAAAATCATGATTAAATTTATCAACCATTTGTTTTCGAATTAAAGAAAAAGCACCATCAGAAGCTATAAGCAAATCTGAGTGAATGGTTTTGTGTTTTTTATTTTTTAAATTTTCAAAGGTAGCTTCTGAATTTGCAAGATCGGAATCAATACATTTTTCATTAAAATTAAGTTTAGCACCACTTTTAGAAGCCAAATTCATCAATAAAACATTAAGACTTACTCTGGAGACTGAATAAATTGCTTCACCATCATTTCCATAGGGCTGCTCAGTTAGATTCCCCTTATTATCATGCATTATCCTCTTATACATAGGAATAGCAATTTTCTTAACCTCATTTTCTACTCCTACTTTTTCTAAAGCAGTCCACCCTCTTTTAGAAAGTGCTAAATTTATAGATTTTCCTGCTGTTATAATTTCAGATCTAAGATCATTTCTTCTTTCGAAAACATTTACTGTATAGCCTCTTTTAGTCATATAAATTGCGCAAAGAGAACCAACTAATCCAGCCCCAACTATAGTAACTTCCTTTTTCATTATAATTCTTCTTTTAAAATGGTATAAAAATTAAATACATCTATAAAACTGTTGTAAAGAGGGACAGGGGCAACTCGAATTACATCAGGCTCTCTCCAATCAGCAATTACCCCTTTTTTTGTTATCGCATCAAATAATATCTTATTGCCATTATTGACTCTAATAGAAACTTGACATCCTCTTTTTTTTGGAGTAATTATATTAATTCTATTGGAATCTATTGATTCCAGCAAAAATATAAGATAATTAGTTAATTTCTGAGATTTTAAAACTAAAGCATTCATCCCTACCTCGTCAAAAATTGATAAAGAAGCCCTAATAGCAGCTAAAGACAATATTGGAGGGTTACTAAGTTGCCAGCCTTCTGCAGATTTAATCGGATTAAATTTATCGGGCATCTTGAAACGATCATCTTTGTTATGTCCCCACCAACCAGAAAACCTTAAAAGATTAGTATCATGATGCCTAGAATGAATATATGCTCCTGCTACAGATCCGGGTCCAGAATTCAAATATTTGTATGAACACCATACCGCAAAATCAACTTTCCAATTATGAAGTTCAAGTTTTATATTACCAGCTGCATGAGCTAAGTCAAATCCAACTTTAATCCCCTTTTTATGTCCTAAATCTGTTATCTTCTTAAAATCAAAAACTTGACCAGTATAATAATTTACTCCCCCCAGCATAATCAAAGCAATTTCATCACCTTCCTCATTAAGTAATTTTTCAATATCATCTGTTGTGATTACAGAATCACCATTCCTTGGCTTTAGTTTTATTAATGCATCGTCAACGTTGTAACCGTGAAAATTAATCTGACTTTCTACGGCATAAATATCAGATGGAAATGCATCTGCCTCAATTAAAATCTTATATCTTTTAGAAGTTGGCCTATAAAATGTAACCATCATTAAGTGAAGATTTACAGTGAGGGTGTTCATTGCAATAACTTCAGTTTTTTTTGCCCCTACTATCTTTGAATAACTTTCAGTTAAATATTCATGATATGGCAACCATGGGTTTTTTGCATGAAAATGACCTTCAACTCCCAAGCTTGCCCAATCATTTAGTTCTTGATCTAAGTATTTTCTAGTAATCTTAGGTTGTAATCCTAGAGAATTACCACAAAGATAGATATGTTCAGTACCATTTTTCTGAAGAGGTATATAAAATTGACTTCTGTAGTTTTTTAATTTATCATTTACATCTAAATTAGATGCAAAAGAAAATGTGTTTTTAAATTTCATTTAGTGCATATAAAATTGGCCTACTTGGTGCGGCATCAGATAAAAAGGCAGGTATTTGTAAATTTAATAAGTATGAACCATCAGAAATACAGTCAGGTACATAAATCATTTCAGTAATTGTCTTAGATTTAGTGCTTTGATTATACTTTTTTAATTTTGTATCCCAAAATATGTTATGAGCTGTAAGATTTCCATCATCAAATAACCTATCAACAGATGGAATATCTACTAACAAATGTGTTACTCCTAAACTGACAATATATTGCATAGCTTCAATACTAAAAAAAGGAGGCTTATGTTGCATATAATCTCTGTATATTTTATCTTTTTTATTTGGTAATGTCCTTATAACAATCGCTTTGTAAAAATTATTATCAAAGAGTAATAACTTATCGACAAGATCTTTTTTAGTAATTAGTAAATCAGATTCCTCTAAATCAGGCACATAACTATCTATTGATTTTTTAGGGATAATAGTAATTAAAGTTGAGGGAATCATTTCTTCTTCAAGTGATGATAAAATATTAACTCTTTTATCTGTTAAATGACCAATACATTCTGTATGTGTTCCATTACAATGTGGTGTAAAGTTAAGAGTTTCAAAATTACAAGGGCCTCCTGATCTTGTATCACCAATAAATTGATCGTCTTTATAAGCTTTAGCAGTTGCAATATCTACACCATAAGTGTTAGGTTGCAAATTATTAAAATCAAGTGGAATAGATATGTCCTTTCCTTTTGAAAAGTCAACATTAAATTTTTTACTTCCAATTTCAATTTCGGCTTTCATTACAAAAAATCTTCTTTTTTCATATTTAACCAATTTAATACATTACCACACCATATATCATTACTTTCCTTTGCTGATAAAATACCTATTTTATGTGCATAATCTACAACTCTACCTGGGTATGATGTTCCTACCCCTTCTACTTCTCCTAAAGGGAAAGGGTCATCTAAGCCCATAATAATTTGACTTACTCCAACACGCTTTTTTAATAAGTCCAATGTATGTGAGTCATGAACTAATGTGTCATAAAATAAGTTTTTATGACCTAAAGTTTTTCTAGGGTCTTCTAATTTGTCAAAAATATCAGGCCTACCATCATACCCTTGTATTCTTCTACCATAATTCGCAATTGCAAGCATCCCACCGTGAGCAAAGCAAGTTCTTAACTTTGGAAATTTATTTGGCAAGTCTCTAATCGTGAATAAATGTAAAGAATCAGCACATTGCGCCATCATCCAAACTAGATGAAATCGCCAATATTGATTTTTTAGTGCAACCATCTTCTCTCCGTCATAAGGATGAATTTGAATCGCCAAACCGTATTTATTAGCTAATTCAAATATTGGATCAACATCTACTTCTGCAATAGACAGCCATTCTCCATTAGCATTTAAAAAATGAGTTGGTAAACAAAGAACTTTTAACTTAAGTTGTTTTACACATCTATCAATCTCACTAAGAGCGTGATCCATATAAAGGGGTTGAACTACAAATCCACATGTAAATATATCAGGAAAATCATTTTGTATTGATGCATTAAAATCATTCTGAAAACGTATTGCATCTATGCAATCTTTTTTATTCCATCCATTACAGTATAATTGAGATAGACATAGCATGACAGCATGATCAATATTATATTTACTCATCCAATCTATCTTTTCTTTAACAAAGAAGCCCGTTCCATTAATCGGTCTTGACCAATCTCCTTGTCTCATAAATTTCTTGTTATCATCAATCCAGAAAAGCTTCTTTTCTTTTAAGAATTTAGGAATTTGATAGGGCTCTGGAAGTATATGTCCGTGTGCATTTATTCTCATGTAATTAGAAATATTTTTAAAGCTAGATCATATGAATTTCTATAAAAAAGTAAGTTTGTATTCATCTAAATATATCTTTCATCTACTTTCATAATTTCACCAGTTTCTGGGCAAGTTCTTAATTTTTCATCTGAGTAAAATTTTTTAAATACTGGTAGAAAATCTTTTTCTATATTAGTTAGATGAAAGTATTCTTCATACAACAAAACATTTGCTTTATCTGAGAACCACATTAATCCATCTTTATCTTGTTTTTTTCGTTTTCTTTCAATCACTAAGCCTATTGAGCCTTTAGACCTAACAGGAGAATGGGGTATTTTAGGTGGTAACAGATACATTTCTCCTTCGCAAATTGGAATCTCTACTAATTTACCATTTTGCTGTGTTTTAACTAAAATATCACCCTCAATTTGGTAAAAAAGCTCTTCGGTTTCATTATAATGATAATCTTTTCTGGCATTAGGACCAGCTACAATCATCACTATATAATCTTCAGATTCAACATATAAATTTTTGTTACCAACAGGGGGTTTTAACAAATGTCTGTTTTCATCAATCCATTTTTGTAGATTGAAGGGTTTTTTAATAATACTCATATTTTTTGTTTTTTTATAGTTGCGATTACTTTTAGTTCAATAGCTATTGGAGTTGGTAAACTTTTGATCTCAATTGTTGTTCTACATGGCTGATTATCTTTAAAATATTCAGCATAAATTTTATTGTAAGTTTTAAAATCATCTTTCATATTAGTTAAAAACACTTGAACATCTATAATATTATCCCAAGAAGACCCAGCATCTTCTAGTATATATCTAATATTTGTAAAAACAGAATGACATTGCTTTGCAATATCATAACTAATAATTTGACCGTTTATATCCAAAGTGACACCTGGAATATCTTTTGTTCCAGATTTTCTTGGACCTACACCTGAAAGATATAAAATTTCTCCTACCTGTCTAGCGTGTGGGTACAAGCCTACTGCAACAGGAGCCCTATCAGAATTGATTTTTTTTCCGTTCATTTTTTAGATTTTTTTAAACATGTAATAATGTGGCCCTATATCTTTAATATTAAAAATATCACCTAATACTTCAAAGCCTAATTTTTTATAAAAATTAAGCGCTCCTAATCTAGCATTACACCATATTATATCAACATCTTTTTTTTGTAATAGTTTAAATGCATTTTTCATTAACATTGTCCCAAGACCTCTTCTTGTAAAATCAGTTGCGGTTGCCATTCCTCTTAACCTGTAAGGATTTTCTGACTTTAACTTATGCGTAAATTCAGGATAAAATGTTGCACAAGATATAACATTGTTTTGGCTTAAGCATGCAATATGTATTGTCTCATTTTCATTATCTTTATCATAACAAGTAGTAGTGAAATCTTGACCTTTCCTCAACTCTGAATGTCTTAAAGGTCTAATTAAATCTGAACCAACTCTCTTAATTTCTACTAAATTTTTTATTGTCATTTTATATTTTAATACATACATTTTTTGGTTCAGTAAAAAAATCTAATGATTTAAATCCTCCTTCTCTTCCAACTCCTGATTGTTTCATGCCTCCAAACGGAATTCTTAAATCTCTAAGCAACCAGGTGTTAATCCATACAACTCCTGAATCAATACTTGCCGCTACCCTATGACCCTTGCTTATATTCTCTGTAAAAATTGATGCTGCTAATCCATATTTTGTTGAATTAGCCATTTCTATCACTTCTTCTTCAGTTTTAAATGGAATTAAGGTTACTACTGGGCCAAATATTTCTTCCTGATTAATATCACAATCAAAAGAGAGCCCTTCAATTACAGTTGGCTCTATAAAATATCCGTGCTTTAAATTTCCCTCAATAATTTTACGCTTTCCACCGATTAAAACTTTACCACCTAAGTTCTCTGCTAATTTAATTTTTGTAAGTATTTTTTCCATATGATCTTTAGAAACCACTGCTCCTAAATTAGTGCTTGGATCTTTTGGATCACCAACTGTAAGTTTTGATGTTTTAGCAATTAAAGCTTTTTTAAACCTTTCATAAATAGTTTCTTCCACAAAAAGTCGAGATCCACATAAACAAATTTGACCTTGATTTGTAAAAGCTGCTCTAGAAGCTGTACTTACGGCTTTATCAAAATCGGCATCTGCAAAAATTATATTAGGATTTTTACCCCCTAACTCTAATGAAACTTTCTTAAACATTGGTGCAGTTACTGTTGCAATATGTTTTCCTGTTATTGTACCGCCTGTAAAAGAAATAATTGGCGTGTCCTTATGCATTGTTAGCGGGTCCCCAGTTTTAGCACCTAATCCATGTACAATATTTAAAACTCCTTTAGGCAATCCTGCTTCTATGCAAATTTTACTTAATAAATATGCTGTCATTGGAGTTACTTCTGAGGGCTTTGCTACAACAGTATTTCCAGATGCCAAAGCGGGTGCAATCTTCCAGGTAAGTAAATAAAGTGGTAAATTCCAAGGGGATATACACGCTGCTACACCTAAAGGTTTTCTAAGCGTATAATTAAGTGCCATACCATCCATATCATGGATTTGAGAACTATCATGTAGAATTGCTCCAGCAAAAAATCTAATGTTAGCAGGAGCTCTAGGAATATCTACACGAGCAGCTAAAGACTCTGGCTTCCCATTATCCTTACTTTCAGCTTTTATTAGATCATCTGAATATTTTTCAATAGTGTCAGCTAGCTTCATTAAAATATTAGAACGCTCCTGCTTTGGAGTTTTACTCCAACTAACAAAAGCTGTTTTGGCAGCCTGTATGGCTATATTAACATCTAATTTATCCGAATCTGGTATTAGTGAGTAGACTTTACCTGTTGAAGGATTATAATTGTCAAGATAATTACCACTAATTGGCTCTACTAGCTTCCCATCTATGTAGTTTAAAATTTTATCCATTATAAACTTTGTGTTCTTCCGCCATCAACTGGTAAATTAATCCCATTTATATAGGCGGCTGCAGGTGTACATAAAAAAGCAATAGCATTTGCTATCTCAAATGCTTCCCCAAATCTATTTGCAGGAACTGATGATCTCATAATAATAGATACTTCATCAATTGATTTTTGTTGTTTATTAGCCTTATTAATAATTATATTTTTTAATCTATTTGTATTTGTAAATCCAGGTAAAATATTATTAACTGTAATACCATGAGATCCTAATTCAATAGAAAGTGTCTTGGCCCAATTAGCAACAGCAGCTCTAATAGTGTTTGAAACACCAAGGCCAGGAATTGGTGCTTTTACAGATGTGGATAGAATATTAATAATTCTCCCAAAACCTACTTTTTTCATACCTTCGACTACTTTCTGTACTAAAATCTGATTATTCACTAAATGCATTTTAAAAGCGTCCTCAAATAATTGTTGATTTGCTTCTGAAATTAGGCCTGCTGCTGGGCCTCCAGTGTTGTTTATCAAAATATGATAAGTTTCTGTAATTTCATTTAGCTTTTCTTTTAAACTTACAGAGTCATTAAAATCAACAACCAAGAAATTATGTTTTTGGGCTTGTGATGTGTCCAAAGAACCTAGAACATCTTGCAACTTTGATTTATTTCTTGCAATTAATGTAATATTAGCTCCAAGCTTTGCAAGTTCAATTGCAGAAGCCTCACCAATTCCTTGTGTGCTTCCACAGACAATAGCATTTTTATTTTTTAAATCTAAATTCATTTATTATAAAATTATTTTTTTAGTTTATCTATTTGCTATAATTATAGCCAAGTTGATCTTTCGTGATTTTAGGTAAACTAGGTAAATATGATCTAGAAATCATTAACGTAGATATATTGGCCAAATCAGTAAAAAACTTATGTTTGTCAACAGTCTGCTTTAAATATCCTTGCCCAGAACTTCCTCCAGTACCAATTTTTAATCCTAACATTTTCTCTACCATTTGAACATGTCTAAATCTCCATGTTGAGATTTTATGATCAAGCTCAACTAAACTTCTTAAAAATTGATAGGGAGAATGCAAAATTGGTTCATCTCGATATAAATTAATTAATAATGCTGACATTGTTGCTTTGTATGAAAGTCTAGTTTCACCATCTAACATAGCCTTATCATGTTCTCTTTTACTTAAAACTCGCTGAAAATATTTTCTATTCTGATCAATCATCTTTAATCGTAAATCTCGATCTTGATCGGTCAAATCCGCTGTTTGAATATTATTAATTTCTTTTTGCAACATTTCGTTAACCGATTGTTCATATTTTTTAATAAAATCAAATCCATCCATTTTTAAAAATGGTATTCTTTCTAACCATTTTTCAACTAAAGAAAATAATGAGTTATTTTCTTCCAACGCTAAGACCTCTTTTTTATGTTCTCCATCAAATTGAGAGTGATATGGACATCCGCCAAACTGATGACGATTTTCTATTTTAAGTCCAAGTATTAATTCAATTTTTCTAAATTGATGTGATTGGAATCCGGATGCTGGAGATAAATAATCTCTAAAATCTAAAAAATCTAATGATGACATAGTCTCTAAAATATCTATCTGTCCAACAAGAGTTGTCAAGATTGTATTTACTCTATCCATCCTGCCAACAACAATACCAATGGAACTTTCGTCTATCCTATCTGCCTCAAACAAAGTTATTGCTGAATTTAACTCATGTAGAATTTGTTTAAACCATAACTCATAGGTCTGATGTATTATAATAAAAAGCATTTCTTCATGAGCTTCACCTCCCTTTTCTTTACTTATTGGAGTTTGGGCATCAAGAATCTTGTCAAGAGACAAGTAATTTATGTAATGTACTGACAAAGGTTTATCTGACATTTTATTTTAATTATTCAGTAAAAGTAAGCAATATGAATTAAAAAATCAAAAGCATAAAAATTATTAATACATAACTAATAATGCTTAACGATTCAACCCAAAAAGAAAAAAATATATCACTCTTTCTTTCATTTGATTTAATAATAATACTTGATGAAAAAAAATAGAGAATGATTAATGCAATGAAATAAGGCAACATTAGTCCACTCTTTACATATTGAAAGAAATTAATTAAACTACAAAAAATCAAAGATGTTATTGCTATTATTTTGGATGTTTTAAGGCCGAAAAATAATGGTAGTGTTATTATAACCTCATTGTCATATCTTAAGTCTCTAATATCAAAGGGTATTGTTATAGCAAATACAAATAAAAATCTTGAAACAAAGTGTGAAGTAAAATCCAATGATAATAAAACGTTGTTTTCAGTTGCTAATAATAAAGTTGTACTAGAAGCCCAAATAAGTGAAATGATGAAAATTTTTAAAAAAGGTATTTTTCTTAAAAGAATTGGGTAAGCTAGAGAAATAAAGCCTATAATTAAAATAACAATTTGTGTTAATAGTTTAAATGCTAAAAATATCTTTAAACATATTATTAAACTTATACCCATTAAAAATAAAATAAGTTTTTGATGCTTGCCCAACCATTCTTTACGAATATGATCTACTCCATTTTGGATCCGAATAGTTCTTTGAAAATTATAAACAAATAGTGTAGAGAAAAACAAGAAAACACTTAGGTCAGGATTTTTAGTTTGTAAAATTAACTCTGAACTTAAAGCTAACGACATAACACAAAATGAAACAAGAATATTACTATAAATTAAAAAGTGTAATATTCTATTCACTTCAAAAACTAAATAACAATATTAATTATTCTTTTATGAATAACAATTACTTTTTTAGGTTGCTTTCCTGACAGATAATGTATTGTTTTTTCATACTTCATAACCTCATCTTGAATTTGTTCTATTGTCATCTCAGCGTCCATTTTAATCAAAAACCTTGTCTTTCCATTAAATGAAACCGGATAATTGATTTCATTTTCAACTACATAATTTGGATTAAATCTTGGAAAAATTGCTTGAGTTACTGAGCTTTTATTTCCTAATTTAAACCAAATTTCTTCCGAAATATGTGGAGCGTAAGAAGATAACAATATTGTGAAATCAGAAATAATTTCTTTACTATGACAATTTTGTTCCATTAACTCATTAATGCAAATCATAAATGTGCTAACAACAGTATTAAATGATAACCTTACAATTTCATCTTCAACTTTTTTTATCGTTTTATGCAAAGTTTTATGATTTTCTTTAGTAGGCTTGACATCAACAACACAAAAATTATTTTCAGAGTCATGAACTAATCTCCAAAATTTTCGTAGAAAATTATGAACCCCGTTAATCCCTTTTACATCCCAAGGTTTAAACTGTTCTAAAGGACCTAAAAACATTTCATATAAGCGAAGGGTATCTGCTCCATACTCTTCTACTAAATTATCAGGAGTTTGTACATTATATTTTGATTTTGACATTTTTTCAACTTCAAAACCACAAATATATTTTCCCTCATCGTTTAAAATAAACTCTGCATTTTCATATTCGTCTCTCCATTTTTT
>NYTT01000031.1 GCA_002683775.1 Flavobacteriales bacterium | reverse complement strand
TTGAATCAACTTTAGCTCCTGCTGATTGGGTTGAAGGATGTAATAGAATGGATTTAGTATTAGGTTCCTCAAACCATAGTATTGATGTCCTAAAAAACTCCAGGTACCAAAAACATGATAAAAACACAAATCAAGCTATAGGTAGTATAGAATTAAATACTAAAACTGACATCTTATTTGAAGGATTAAATTTAAATACTTACAAACCTGTTAAATCAACATTAGATTTATCCAATATTAGAGAATCATTCTGTTATTTGTTTGTAGGACATTGGATACAAGGTGATTTAGGACATGATAGAAAAAATGTAGGACTATTAGTAAAGGCATTTTTAGAAACTTTTAAAAATAAACCAAAACAACCAGCCCTAATATTAAAAACAAGTAGTGGTACTGTATCTTATATGGATAGAGAAGTAATCCTAAAGAAAATTGATAGCATTAAAAAAACAGTAAAAGGTAAATTACCTAACATTTATTTACTTCATGGTGATTTTACAGATGCTGAAATAAATGAATTATACAATCACAATAAAGTTAAAACTATGATTAGTTTAACTAAAGGTGAAGGTTTTGGAAGACCATTATTAGAATTTACTCAAACCAAAAAACCAATAATAGCAACAGGATGGTCAGGTCATATAGATTTCCTTAAACCTGATATGAGTATTTTACTACCAGGTACTTTAGGTAATGTTCATCCAAGTGCTCAAAACAAATGGTTAATTAAAGATTCTCAATGGTTTGATGTAGACACTATGTCATTAGGGAGAACATTAAAGGATACCCATAAAAAATACAAAGACTATATTCCGAATGCTAGGCGTCAAGCTACATATGCTAAAGAAAATTTTAGTTTTGATAAAATGAAGGAAAAATTAGGTTCAATTCTAGAAAGCAATGTAACAGAAGCACCAAAACAGGTAGAATTAAAATTACCTAAATTGAACCTCCCCAAACTCAATAAACCTGGACAAACAGAGCTACCTAAATTAAAACTACCAAAATTATCTAAAATATGAACGCAGACAACTTAACTATATGCCTCAGATGTGGGAGTGATGCTTGTTACACTACTGAAGTGAATGATAAAATTACCAATTATTCTTGTTTTGGGTGTGGTTTTCAAAGTAATTCCTTAATGAAACAGGGAGAAGAATTCCTAAGTGAACAATTAGAATCTCTCCCTGAATTATATAAAGACCTTTTATTTGAAGATGAAAATGGTCAAGGGTGGCTTCCTCAAACAATTAACCTCCCTGAGCAAGGTATGATTTTTGCAAATGGGGGAAATTCTGAAGATTGGAAATGGGCAGCTGTAAGAGCTGTAGAAGTTAAAGATGAAGAAAAAACCAAATACCCAATCCCAGATAAAAAGGATGAATTCTATAAACATAGAATGGATATGACTACTATGGAGATGTTTGAAGAAAGAGATTTCATCGATGCATTAAGTTATATAGGAGTCTTACCAGAGTAATTTGGAATCCTGAAATATAATTCGTATATTAAAATCATATGAAAATAAGTTACGCAATTACAGTTTGTAATGAAATTGTAGAAATCCAAAAACTAATAAATTTCCTTGTTAATAATATAAGAGATGAAGATGAAATAGTAGTATTATTTGATTCTACTAACGGTACTAAAGAAGTTAAAAAGTATCTAAAAGTAGCTTCAGCTAGTGGAAAATTTACTTGGTTTAGTTATGAATTTGATAGTCATTTTGCTAATATGAAAAACCGATTAACTGAAGAGTGCAGTGGGGATTATATTTTCCAAATTGATGCTGATGAAGTACCTAATAAAACCCTAATTAACCATCTCCCAGAAGTACTAGAACTAAATAATGTTGAAGTACTTAGGGTATCTAGAGTTAATACTGTAGAGGGATTAACCAAAGAACACATTAATAAGTGGGGGTGGATAGTAAGTGATGATGGAAAAGTAAATTGGCCTGACCCACAGTGGAGAATTTATAAAAATGATCCCAAAATTAGATGGAAAAATAAAGTCCATGAAGTATTAGATGGGTATACTACTAAAGCGGATTTACCATATCTTGAAGAGTGGGCTTTATATCATCCAAAAACAATAGATAGGCAAGAAAAACAAAACGAATTATATAGTAAATTATGAAGAGTGTATATGATGTAACAGATGAATTTGAAAATGAATTGTGTAAATATACAGGGGCAAAATATGCAGTTACTGTAGATAATATGAGCAATGGTTTATTCCTTGCCTTATACTATGAGAACCATATAAGTAAAAATATCAAAACCAATACTATTTCTATCCCTAATAGAACTTACCCCTCTGTCCCTTGTGAAATAATACATGCTGGGTTAAAAGTTAAATGGGAAATACAAGAAAGCCCATTTTTAACTGGGGCCTATAATCTTAAAGGATCCAAAGTATGGGATTCAGCATTAACTTTTACAGCTGATATGTACAAACCTAAAACACATATGTGTGTGTCATTTACTGGTCCCTATAAGCATTTTAAACTTAGTAAGGGGGGAGCAATTTTAACAGATAATCATAAAGCTTATCTTTGGTTTAAAAGAGCTAGATACAGTGGAAGGAGAGAGTGCTCATACCATGATGACAATTTAGATATGCTAGGTTGGAATTTTTATATGATGCCTGAGTTGGCAGCTAGGGGATTATTATTAATGGGGCAATTTTATGAAGGAGAAAATAAAAAAGAAAATAAAGATTTAAAAATAGCCTACCCTGATTTAAGTAAATTTCCAATATATACAACTAACTAAATGATGAGTAATGTAGCCATAATGCAACCCTATTTCATGCCCTATATAGGTTATTTCCAATTAATTAATAGTGTTGACAAGTTTGTTATATACGACAACATACAATACACTAAAAAAGGATTTATTAATAGAAACAGAATATTATTTAATGGTAAGGATCGAGGATTTACAATACCTATTAAAAAATCCTCAGATTATCTAGATGTAGTAGAACGTGAAATTTCTAATACATGGTTAAAAGATGGGGATAAATTAATTAATTTAATAAAACAATCATATAGAAATGCCCCATATTTTAATGTCTGTCTTCCTTTAATAACAGAATGTATAAAACATGATGATCCTAATTTATTTAATTTTATTCATAATAGTGTTAAAATTTTATGCAACTATTTAGATATCAATACCCAAATAATTAAATCATCAGATGTACCAATAGATCATTCAAAAAAATCCCAAGACAAAGTAATAGCCATATGTAAATCATTAAAAGCAACTAAATACATAAATGCAATAGGGGGCCAGGAGTTATACAAAAAACCAGCATTCAAAAAAGAAGGTATAGATCTTTCTTTTATAAAAACTAACTATATTGAGTATAAACAATTTAATAATAGATTTGAACCTTGGTTATCTATTATAGATTTACTTATGTTCAACTCCCAAAAAGAATTAAAAAAACACACAAATAATTATAATTTAATATGAAGTGGAAGAAACTAGGACACATATTTAACCCAACAACATGGAATGATGGTATTGATAGACCATGGATGAAAACCCATTCTCAATGTACACATGCTCAAATTTTAGATGAGGTAGTAAGAATATATTTTTCATGTAGACCAAAAAATGATGAAAATGGGTTTGCGAAATCATATACAACCTTTTTAGATTTGGATAAAAATAACTTAACTAAAATCGTTAGAGTTTCTAACAACCCAATAATATCTTTAGGTGAATTAGGAACATTTGATGAGTTTGCTGTATATCCTTCTTGTACCATTAGACATGAAGATAAAATCTTATTATATTATGCGGGTTGGACTCGTTGTCAATCTACCCCATTTAATACATCAATAGGCTTAGCTATAAGTGAAAATAATGGCAAAACCTTTAATCGGATAGGCCCAGGTCCAATTTTATCTGCGGGTATACACGAACCTTTTGTTTTAAGTGGGCCTAAAGTTAGAAAATTTAACAATAAATGGTATATGTTTTATCTAGCAGGGACTAAATGGGTTGATTATAAAGGCAAACCCGAAATAATATATAAAAATAGGCTAGCCATTTCAACTGATGGTATTAATTGGGAACGCCATAATAAAAATATAATCCCAGATATTTTAGGTGAGAATGAATGTCAAGCAGGCCCTGATGTTTTTTACAAAGATGGAAATTATCATATGTATTTTGCTTATAGAGAAGGTTTAGATTTTAGAAATACCCCCGGAAGGGGATATAAAATAGGCTATGCTACATCTTCTAACTTACTTGATTGGGAGCGTAAGGATGAAGAAGCTGGGATATCTTATTCTGAAGAAGGTTGGGATAGTACAATGCACCATTACCCCCACGTTTTTGAGTTAGATGGAAATCACTACATGACATTTAATGGTAATGATTTTGGAAAGTATGGATTTGGATTAGCAATATTAGAAGATGAAAAATAAACCCCACTATAATATAATAAGAGACCATTTAATGGCATGCTCCAAATCTTTTGAGCCTAGCTTAGATAGTTATGTTGATATTGATACTTATTCTAAGAAGATAGAAGATCGAGCATGTTTATTTGAGGAATGGCATGAGAACTTAAATGAGCTTAAGGGTTTAGTCGCTGCTTATGACAACCATCCCAAAAAAATTGGATGGATAACCAATGTCAGTGTTGACCCCAAATATATAGGTAAAGGAATAGCATCAAAGCTTTTAGAATCATGTATTGATTATTTTAGAAGAAAAAAATATAGTAGGGTAATGCTTGAAGTATATGCTAATAATTTAAAAGCAGTAGAATTGTATAAAAAACATAAATTTAAAATATATGATATGAAAGATGAAAAGTTAACATTAGAAGTTGATTTAAGAGAAAGAGATTATAATAAAGAATTAAATGACACAGAAGACCATAAATATGCTTACAATTTTGATTTTGATGTAATGCATCCCTATTATATGAAAGCAGCTCTTCCCTATATTAATACTAAAGGTAACTGTTTAGAGTTAGGAAGTTCTAAAGGACATTTTACAAGAAGAATTTTGGAACATTATAATGATGTAACCTGTGTAGAAGCCTCTAAAAAGGCAATTGAAGAAGCCCAAAATCTCACAAATGATTTCCAAATATCTTTTGATAATAACTGGAGGAAGAAAAATATACAATTTAAACATGCTTTATTTGAAGATGTTAAACTGGATACTAATTATGATACTATATTCTTAACCCATGTCTTGGAACATATTGATAATCCTATTCAACTTTTGAAACTTACTAATAAATGGCTTTCCAAAGATGGAATATTAGTTCTTATATGCCCCAATGCTAATGCCCCTTCTAGGCAAATAGCAGTAAAAATGGGCTTAATCAGCCATAACAGTGCAGTAACACCATCAGAAAAATCACATGGCCATAATATTACATACTCATTAGATACCCTTGAACATGACGCTACATCAGCTGGACTTAAAGTTATATCTAAATCAGGGATTTTCTTTAAAGCATTAGCTAATTTTCAATGGGATAAATTGCTCCAAACTGATATAATTTCCCAAGAATATTTAGATGGTTGTTATTCATTAGGTCAACAATACCCAGATTTATGTTCTAGTATAATGTTAATATGTAAAAAAGGATGATGAAAAATTTTAATATTAATTTTATAGTATTTTCACCTACCCCAACCTATATAGATTATATTGGGGGTGTTATGGTATGTCATAGTTTAGCTAATTCATTATCAACATTAGGAGAAAATTCTTACATATATGCTAATGAAACCAAGTCTGTATATAATACACATACAATCCCATGGGGGACAGATTTAGAATTTGACAAAGAAAATACAATATTAATATTACCAGCAGGAGCAGGAGAACACACTTTTGAGAACTATATACCAGAAAATTTAAATAGTATTCCAAATAAAATTAGATGGTTGATAAATGATCAAGTAAAATTATATTCTAATGAAGATCAATTGTATAAATATTGTGATTATTTTAAGTCATTTAATAATAATTCTATTTTAAATAACCTATCATCAATTGATATAGAATATGACATTTTTTATAATAAAAAACTAGAAAGATCAGGGGGATGTTTTTATACAAAGGGTCAAACCATCCAAACCAAACACCATAAAGATTCAGATATTTGTTTAGATAATATTTACCAAATACCACAACAAGAACGTAACCCATATTTAGCAAGAATTTTCAATGAAACAGAATATTTTATATGTTATAGTCATAGATCCTTTACAGCAGTATTAGCAGCTTTATGTGGATGTATAGTTATTGTAATACCTTATGATGATACCTCATATGAGTACTGGGTAAATAATTTTCCAACAATGAAGTATGGTATTTCATATGGATTTAATCCTAACAATATTAAACATGCAAAAACAACAACTCACCTAGTAAAGAAAAATCTTCAAAAATTCGAAAGTGATTGTATCCATAGTATTAGTAAGATGAGAGATAACTCTTATAAATGGCTTCAACAAAAATATAAAATATGATACATATATTCTATAGACATGCTCAACAAAATTCCATTGGGAGAGGAAGACCAGAATGGTTTAATTATAATAATTGTTTTAAAAATTTAGAAAAATCAATCATTAATTATAATTTTATAAATACAACTATAGCTTATGATGGGGACAAACCAGAAGAGGATAGTGTAATAAAACTCTCAAAAGAATCACCTATAGATTTTAAAATATTAACAACATCATATAATTCAAGTTTATTATCTTATCGTGATTTATTAGCCCATATAAAAAACAGGAATGATATAAAGGATGATGATTTAATATATTTCCTTGAAAATGATTACCTTCATAAAAAAGATTGGGTTGATATCATAGTTGATTTATATAGTACTTATGATATGAGTACATCTTATATATCCTTATATGACCATAATGATAAATACATACATCCCATGTATAATGATTTAGTTTCAAAAGTATTCACAACCACTAAATGTCATTGGAGAACAGTACCCTCAACATGCGGAAGTTTTATCATTACAAAAAAGTTATTTGATTTAGACTATGATATATGGTCTACAACTGTGGGGGATCATAATACCTTTCTACAACTCCAACAAACACGAAATAGATTTGTTTTCACTCCACTCCCGGGATTATCAACACACTGCATGGAGGGATTATTATCTCCAACAATTAATTGGAAAAATATTAATAAACTATGATATCAGTAATAATACCAACATATAAATCCCCAGATGCCTTAGATTTATGCCTAGAATCTGTAATTAAAGGGCAAATGAAAAACAATCAAATCATAGTTGTAGTGGATGGTCATTACGACTTAAATAAGGAAGTACTTGAAAAACACAAGGATTCAATTGATGTTCTTAATCTAGAAGAAAATGTAGGTTTATGTAGGGGAACTAATTTAGGGGTATACAATGCCAAACACGAACAAATATTAATTGTAAACGATGACAATGTGTTTCCATATGAATGGGACACTCAACTAGAAAAAATATACCAACCAAAAACAGTTATATCTCCTAATCAAATAGAACCAAAACCTAGTATGTTTAAACAATTCCACATTAAAAATTGTGGTGATAATGTTAATGACTTTAATTTAGAGGGTTTTTGGAAATATGAAGAATCATTACGGGGGTTACCTTTAGATGAAACGGGTTCTACTCTTCCAATATTCATGTCTAAAGTAGATTACTTAAGAGTAGGAGGATGGGATGAAAACTATGATTTAGGAATAGTAGCAGATTGGGATTTTTTTCTTAAATGCCAACTCTCAGGTTTAAAAATGCAAAGAACATATAACTGCCACTTCTACCATTTTGCTTCTTTATCAACAAATGGTGGAGCAAGGCAGCAAGCAGAACAATCTGGACATGAATATGCAAAATACAAATGGGGTAATTATATCAAACACAACCCACAAAATAATTTAAAATACATTTGATTTCCCAAAATTCCTTCATTATATTTGACCAAAATCAAAGTTATGAAAAAATATAAATACTTCAACACCTTAGATTCTCAAGAAGAAACTGTTGGAATTGTAAGAGCCAAAGATGAAAAACAAGCTTACATAAAAGCGGCAAAAAAGAAACAATTACCCCTCCCTGATTTTTTATTGATATTTAGAGTTAAAGAAATAGAAAAATGAAAGAACGATTAAGAAACTCATTACTCAAAATAGGGGGCCAACACCTAAAAATTGTTGAAAGTCCAAAATCCAAAACAAAAAAACACAAAAAAGCATTTACCAATATTGTTAACAAATTAAAGGATCAACACAATAGATCAAATGACTTACACAGAGAATTTGGTATTGATGCTACATGGTATGAAGATAACCACTTTCAAATTATAGAACATTTAATAATTGAACATTATGGGACAGTAGCAAGTGAAGCTATATTTTGGTGGGTTTACGATGCCCCAACCCCAAAAGAAGAAGATTACCATATTGAAGAAGAAACAAGTGGAAAAAGACATATAATAAGAACTACCACCCAATTATATAATACCTTGAAGAAATTAAAACTATTCAAAAAAGAATAAGTTATAATATGTATTAAACAAAAAAGATGGAATTAAAAATGATGGAATGTCCACAATGTGGAAATCCAATGCCCATAAAAAGAAAAGAATTAGGTTATCATGTTTGTATAAATTGTTCTACTGAATCTGCTAAAAGAGGAGTTCCAATAATGAGAGGTTCTGGTGACCATACTTGGGTTGATTTAGAAATAATGACCCAAGACCAATTTGAAAAATATAAGAAACTAGACCAAGAACAAAAGAAAAAAAAAGACTAAATGCCTGCTGCAAAACCAATAAGTAAAGAAATGTGTTTGGCTGCTATGAACAAAACCAAATCAGTAAAAGCAGCAGCTAGATATTTAAATTGTTCCTATCAACATCTCAAAAGGTATATGAAATTATACCAGGATGAAGAAACAGGAATGACTTTATTTGATAAACACAAAAACCAATCAGGTAAAGGCATCCCTAAATTCTTATCATCCAAGGGTAAAGAACCTGCTTTACTAGACATCATTGAAGGTAGAATAGATGCATCTTCATTCTCCCCAGAAAAAATAAAGTATAGATTAATTACAGAGGGATACTTGGAAGAAGAATGTAGTAGTTGTGGTTTCAAAGAAAGAAGAGTAACAGACTATAAAGTACCCCTCATCTTAAACTTTAAAGATAAAAATAAAAAGAACTACAATAAAGATAATATTCATTTTTTGTGTTATAATTGTTATTTCCTCTATGTAGATAATGTATTCACAGATAAGGATATTGAGCAACTAGAAGACCATGTTCCATTGAACAACACAACAGAAGCTATCAATTTCGAATTAGATGATTACCACATGCAACGTCTAAAAGAATTAGGATTAGATGGAGATGAAAAGGATGATGACGATCCTTATAATCTTGTAAGTTATAAGTAAATTAGAATTTGGCTTTTACCTAATTTTTAATTATATTTATAACCGATGAGCAAGAAAAAGAAAATACCAATTCTTAAGAAAAAAAAACATGACAAGATTGTTAAAGATTTTGATAAAACAAAACAAAGACACCTTGAAAAGTTAGCTACCAAAATGCTTAAAAAAGATGAAGCTTTTCAAAAGTTGAAAGAAAAGAAGATTAATAATAAATTTTTAGACCTATTTTAGTTATGCCAAAAGAATTTAAAGTACAAAACGCAGAAGAGTTTGAAATAATGATTAAAAATAGAGATTTTAGAATCTCTGAAGCTCTAGTTTCAACAATATTAAAAAACCTGAAAGGGAAAAAAAGACACCACCATGCCTTAAGTATAATATCTCTGGATGAAGATGCAGTATACGATGTTACAATTGATAGGAATGATTTTTGTCATACTTTAACTGAAAGTTTAAATAGGTATGAGGAAGAAGAGAAGTATGAAGAATGTATTAAAATAAGAGAAGCCATAGCATATCTAAAAACTAAAAAATGATAAGAAAGGGATTTAGGGAAATACTTACTGAGTTTGAAGATGATGACCTTCTCTTGTTAATTTCATCTGATCCCTATTTTCTTCATGATTTTTGTTACATGATATCTCTAGAAATCCAATTGGATAAAGAAGCAAAAAGTAAGCCCAAATAATAATTTAATTGTATGAGTTTAGTATTTATAATTAAATACAATGTCATACAAAAAGTGGATACATAAATACAAATTCTTACAAGAAGACTTAGTTGATACTAAGGATCAATTAGAAAACTACATTCAAACTTTCAATGAAGATTTCAGTATTGAAGTAGATGAAAATGAACCCCCAAAGCCAATTGAAGTAGACCCTTTACCTGAACGTATAAGTGATAATCAATGTAAACCTATATTCAAAAGATTATCTAAAACCTTACACCCAGATAAGGGAGGAAATAGTGAAGACTTCATAAAAATATCAGATAGCTACAGAAATCAAGACATTATAGGATTATATCTTACAGCAGAAAAATATAACATTGATATAGAAGATCTAATAACAGATGAAATCCTTCCCCTGTTTGAATCATCATGTATCATAATTGAGGAGCAAATATCTCAAAAGACTAAAACTATAGCTTGGGATTGGTGTAATATAACTGACCCTAAACAAAAAGAAACAGTTATTAAATATTTAAAGGATGAACATAATATAGTCCCAAAAGATAAACCTTCCTAGTTCTTTCCTGCGCAGCTGCTTGGATACCACAGAAAGAGTTCGTATATTTATGTTGTCAGGTTGCCGAAGCGGCAAGAATTCAAATTTAAAAAAATAAAGGTTATGAAAAGTGGAGAAATTTTAAAAACAGATTTATTAAATTATTTAGAAGAAACACATCCAAACAATTGGGAATGGACAGGTGATCATGATAATCAAATATTTTGGACCAAAGATACAGAAGATATCATTGGTCATTGTATTTACACCCCAGGAGAGGGATTCATGTGGAAATTAGGTGGAATAATTTCTGAAGATAGTTATGAGATAGTAGATGAATCAATCGAAGAAGTAGAATTTTAAAAATAAAAGTTATGAAAGAAGAATATAGCATAGAGAGTTTAATAGCAGCAACAAATGCCCTACTTGAAGTAGGAAACAT
>NYTT01000030.1 GCA_002683775.1 Flavobacteriales bacterium | reverse complement strand
TGGAGAGTTAGGACTCATGGGTATGATGGTTGATCCAAAGTATGGCGGAGCAGGAATGGATACAATTTCTTATGTTTTAGCTATTGAGGAAATTTCAAAAGTTGATGCATCATGTTCAGTTGTTATGTCAGTGAATAATTCATTAGTTTGTTGGGGTATAGAGACTTATGGTACCGAAGAGCAAAAACAAAAATATTTAATTCCTTTAGCAAAAGGAGAAATTATAGGTGCATTTTGTTTATCAGAACCTGAGGCGGGTTCTGATGCAACTTCACAGCAGACTACTGCAATTGATAAAGGTGATCACTATCTGTTAAATGGAACTAAGAACTGGATTACTAATGGAAGCACAGCCTCTGTTTATTTAGTTATTGCTCAGACAGATATTGATAAGGGTCATAAAGGAATTAATGCTTTTATAATCGAAAAAGATATGCCTGGATTCGTAGTAGGGCTTAAGGAAAATAAATTAGGTATTAGAGGCTCTGATACTCATTCATTGATGTTTACAGATGTTAAAGTTCCTAAGCAGAATAGAATTGGAGAAGATGGATTTGGCTTTACATTTGCAATGAAAACTCTATCAGGTGGTAGAATTGGAATTGCTGCGCAGGCTTTGGGAATAGCTTCTGGTGCCTATGAATTAGCTCTACAATATTCAAAAGAAAGAAAAGCTTTTGGAAAAGAAATTTCAAAGCATCAAGCAATAGCATTTAAATTAGCTGATATGGCTACAGAAATTGAGGCATCAAGATTATTATGTATGAAGGCAGCTTGGCTAAAAGATAATGGTCAAAACTATGATAAAATTGGTGCTATGGCAAAAGTATTTGCTTCTGAAACTGCCATGAAAACAACTGTTGAAGCTGTTCAAGTTCATGGAGGTTACGGATTTGTAAAAGAATATCATGTTGAGCGTTTGATGCGAGATGCGAAGATTACACAGATATACGAAGGAACATCAGAAATTCAAAGAATTGTTATTTCGCGTTCAATACTAAAATAATACTAATGAAAAAAATAATATTTCTTTCAATATCTATTCTGCTTTCTTTTCATTTGAAATCGCAGATTGATATTGACAAATCAAAAATTAATACTGCTTATTTGAAGTTTTTACCATCGAATTCTGATCCATCTGATTTAAAGCCTTCAGATATTCCTTCTGAACAAGTTTTAAAACAAATGGGTTTGTCAGAAAATGAAATTGCTGAGGCAATAGATTTCAAATATAGCAAAGGGAAATATTCAAAACAACCCCAAGATACTAGTGCACAAGCTTTTTTAAGTGATAATTTGTCTAACTTTTATCTAAGCTTAGGAGATACTCTTGCAGTAGACACATTATCATATCCAGACGCAAAGATATATGGGCAAAATATTTTTAGGAACAATCAATTATCTTTTTATCAAAAAGCTTTAGATGCTAAAGCTCCAGAAAATTACAGAGTTGGAAGTGGTGATGAAATTTCTATTGCTGTCTGGGGATTTTCTGAGTTCTCTGAAACATTACAAGTAGATGACAGAGGATACATTACACCTAGTTCATATGGTAGAATTTATGTAAAGGGCTTGACATTTAAAAAAATGAGGTCATTAATAAAAAGTAAGTTTTCGGTTTTTTTAGATATGCAAAATTCTGAGATTGATGTAACTTTAGCATATTCTAGAGTAATAACTATAAATATTGTTGGTGAAGTTTATAATCCTGGTTCATACACTATTCCAGCAATTAACACAGCCTTTAATGCACTAATCGCTGCTAATGGACCAAATCAACTTGGATCAGTTAGAAATATTTATATTAAAAGAAATGGTTTTACAGTTGATTCTCTAGATGTTTATAAATTTCTATTTGATCCAAAGAACTCACAAGATATTTACATGCAAGACGGTGATTATCTATTTGTGCCTCCAGCAAAAAATATCGTTGAAGTCAGCGGTGCCGTTAATAGACCTTATACTTATGAAGCAAAATCGAATGAATCTGTTTCAGACATTATCACATATGCTGGTGGATACTCAACAAATGCATTTAGAGATATAATAACATTAAAAAGAATTGAATATAACTCAATCAAAGTAAATGATGTTCATCAAGATCATTCATCTACCACAATTCTACAAAATGGAGATCAAATTGTTGTCAATTCTATTTCCAATAAATTATCAAATGTTGTATCAGTTAGAGGTGGCATTGGCGTTGCTGGTGATTATGAGTTTCTAAAAGGAGAAAAACTTCTTAGCTTTTTAAAAAGATCCAAATGTATTGCAGACAAGACATTCATGCAAAAGGTATATGTCATTAGATTAAATGAAGATAGAACAAAGACACATATTTCCGTAAATCTTAACGATGTTATCAATAATCCTAATCATAAAGATAACGTTTGGATGCAGGAGTTTGATGTTGTTAGAGTATTATCTTCAGATGACTTTGATGATGACTTTACTGTTTCTGTCTTTGGTGAAGTTAGAAGTCCTGGAGACTTTGAATATGGAGAGGGAATGACCCTTCAAGATATTTTAATTCAGTCTAAAGGAATAACTAAAAAAGCAGAGGGCAGTCGGATAGAAGTAAGCAGGATAATGGACTACGATCTTTCCGCTGATATTGTTAAGCCTAGACGTACTATTATTAAAAATATTTTTATTGGTGAAAATTTTATGTTAAATATTGAAGCTCAGGAGTTGCTTTTACAGCCTTTCGATCAGATATTTGTTAGAGAAAATCCAAATTATGAAGAGCCAGTAAATATAATATTAAGTGGAGAAGTTAAATACCCTGGAACATATTCATTAATCTCCAAGAACGAGAAAATTGCTTCAGTTATTCAAAGAGCTGGTGGATTGACAGACGAAGCGTATGTTGATGGAGTTAAGATGTTTAGAGAATTTCACAGTTTATATTCAAATTCTAATGAAATAAACATACCAGATGTTCTTTTAGATTCAATCACTAATAATCTTGAACTCTCAAATCTTTACAATCTTGAACTTCTTAAAAGAGAGAGACTACTAAATGACGAATTAAAATATGATAGTTTGACTTATGATGTAGTTTATTTTAATCTAGAAAAAGCAATTTCAAAGCAAAAATCAAAACATAATTTGGTTTTATTTGATGGTGATAGTATAGTTATTCCAAAGATCCTTGATGTTGTTCAAATTACTGGTGATTTACAAAATATAAATGGCTCATCAATAAGCGCACCTTTTTTTGGTAAAAGAGCTAATTATTATGTTCGTAATTTTGCAGGAGGATTTTCTGATGAAAATAAAAAATCTAGAACTGTTGTTATTCATGCAAATGGAGTAACTAAAAAGTCAATAAACTATGGATTATTTACAATCTCTCCTAAAGTAAAGCCTGGCTCTAAAATAAAAGTTGTTAATGTTGTAAAAAAGAACAGAAGTAAAAAAGAAGAGATTGACTACAATAAGCATATTGAAAGTGTAATTATTAAGATTACTGCGGTTATGTCATTATACTTATTAATTGAAAGGGTTAACGGAAGTTTCTGATGGAAGAAAACACAAATGAAATTAAATTAAGAGATCTTCTCCTTTACATAAGAGACTACATTAATTATATAATTATTAAGAGATATTATATTTTATTGTGCGTTATATCATTTATGCTCTTAGGTCTTTACTATAATATTAATTTAGATGCGAAATATAAAGCTGAACTTAAATTTGTAGTAGATGATAAATCAAGCGCAGGTCTATCATCAATGTCAAGTATAGCGAGTGATTTTGGTGTTAATTTTGGTTCAAGTAATGGTAATATTTTTAATCAGAATAATATCATTGAGTTGTTAAAGTCAAGAGGTGTTATTATTAAAACTTTAATGAGAAAATCCAAAATAGAAGGGAAGACAGATGTTCTAATTGAACATTACCTTAGAATTAATAATGTTAGAGATAGTTGGGATGATCTAAGTTTTTTAAATAATTTTTCATTTAGAAATAAAAGAACTTTTTTGCATGATAGTATAAGTGGTGTTATATGGAATCAGATTATTGATAAAGACCTAATAGTAAATTTAGAAAATAAGGATGCAAGTATTATCACATTAACTTACTCCTCTAAAAACCAAGAATTTGCAAAGAAATTTGTAGAAAAATTAATAAATGAAATGAGTAAGATGTATATTGCTCATGAAACTTCTCAGGCAAATAATACGCTTAATTTTTTGCAAAATCGTGCTGATTCTGTTTTTTCAGAACTTTTAGTAAAAGAAAAAGAATATGCTAAAGTAAAGGATATAAATCAAAGAATTATAAAATCATCAGGTAGACTAAAAGAGTTTCAGCTTCAAAGAAGTGTTCAGGTTTTAAACACAATGTATCTAGAAATTACTAAAAACTTGGAATTATCGAAGTTAACACTTCTTAACCAAACTCCTAATATTAATATACTTGATAAGCCAGTTCTTCCATTAAAAGATAATAAAATTTCAATTTTTTTAATGTTAATTATTTCTGGAGTATTGGGTTTTATTACTTCTATCTCTTATTTCTTAATTCAGAAATTAATCCGTAACACATTAAATTATTAAAGAAAAGGCACTATTAATTCTAAGTTAATTCCTCTGGACCCTTTTATAAGTATAGTTTTATTATTAATAGGATTTTTCTTAACAAATTCACACAACTCTTCAACTCCTTCAAGTGAATCCTTATGTACTTTGGAGAATTCTTCGCCTACTAAAATGAAGTTTAACATTAGCTTTTTGCAGATACTAATGATTAGATTGTGTTCATTAATAGAATATGCTCCTAGTTCTAGCATGTCTCCAAGAATAAGTAATCCATTATCATAATTTTGATTTGCAAATGAGAAAATCATTGCTTTCATGCTTGAAGGGTTTGCGTTATATGCATCTAAAATAACTACATTATTTTTTGTATTAATAACTTGTGATCTATTATTTTTGGGTTTGTATTTTTTAATTTGAATACAAATTTTTTCATTAGAAATTTTAAAGTGTTTTCCAATACAGACTGCTAATGCAATATTATAATATTGATATTCTCCAATTAGATTACTCTTCAAAATATATTCACCCCATTTTATATTGATAAAAGGTTTATTGCTAATGATTCTTAATTCTAAGTTACTTTTGTGTCCATAATTTTCTTGTGATATCTCATTAGATAGATTAACTAATTGTTCATCATCTTTATTAACAAACAGCATGCCATTATTATGTTTTATATAATTATAGAGTTCATTTTTTGTTTTTAGTACTCCTTCGTAATCTCCAAATCCTTTTAAATGTGCTTTTCCAATATTTGTTATAACACCATGTGTTGGTTTTGAAATATTGCAAAGAAAATCAATTTCATTTTTATGATTTGCTCCCATTTCAATTACTGCAATATCATGTCGACTATTTATTTCTAGAATACTTAATGGAACACCAATATGATTATTTAGATTTCCTTTTGTTGCATAGCAGTTCATGCTAGATTTTAAAACATTCTTTATTAATTCTTTGGATGTTGTCTTTCCATTAGTGCCAGTTATTCCAATCACAGGAATTGTAAGTTTTTCTCTATGTATTTTTGCTAAATCTTGTAATGTTTTTAAAACATTTTCTACTAATATTGTGTTAGGCTTGCTGTTATATTTTTTATCATCTATAATTGCTAAAGAGCAACCCTTTTTAATTGCCTCTAATGCGAATTTATTGCCGTTGAAATGCTCTCCACTAAGAGCAAAGAATATCCCTCCTGATTTTATGTTTCTTGAATCTGTACAAATGTGAGGGTTTTTTAAGTATATTTTATAGAGATCAGAATTTGACATTATTAGTATAAAACAAAACCCCATTTTTTGATGGGGTTTTGAATTTTATTTTATAATTATTTTCTCTTCTTACTGTAATCAGTGCCTAGTCTCTGATTATCCCTGTCTCTGCTAGTTGATGAGCCAAGTCTGTCCATTGCACATCTAAATCCTATAGCATCAGTTGTTTGATCCTGATCTAAAAACCTTCTGGTTCCTGGGTTTAGGAAATATGCTCTATCTTTCCATGAACCACCTTTATAAACCCTTGTTCTATCAGTAATTAAAGATGATTCTCCATAAGCGTACATTTCATTACTGTTTCCTTCAGGAGCATTGTCTTTATATTTGTTTGCAGATCTATTCCATTTGTCTATTTGAACTCTTGAAGTATCTGCATCTGTTTGTTCTTCTAAAAGATTATTCCAATCAATACCCATCTGAGATTCAATGTCTCCATTTAAGTAATTAATATTATCAGATTTTTTATAGTTTCTTCTGTAAGTGTTGTCATTGACATCAACATTTACTTTTATTGCTCTACCCAAATCATCGTAAACAACCATTCCGTCAGAATCTATTGAGTCTGTTTTGTATACATTACCTCTAAAGCTTCTATGATCAGCAGTTGTTGTTTGCTCTATAACTGGTCTGTATACATCCATAACCCACTCTGAAACATTTCCGGCCATGTTGTATAATCCATAGTCATTAGGCCAGTAGGTTCCTACTGGTGCCGTAATATCTGCATTGTCATTTAGATTTCCTGCTACTCCCATATTATCACCTCTTCCTCTTTTGAAGTTTGCCATAATTTCACCCTGATTTTTTGGATTTCCATTTCTTATTGAAGATCCATTCCATGGGTATATTTTTCTTTCTGATGTATTTTCTTCTTGAGTGTTGCCAACATATCCAAGTGCTGCAAATTCCCATTCAGCTTCTGTTGGAAGTCTATAGTTAGGTAAAAGCAATCCGTCTTCCATTTTAACTAATCTGTTTTTTTCTCCACTTCCATAATTTTCATTTGTAAGATTTTTAGGGTTTTTACGAACAATACCTTCATATTGGCCTTGTAAATATCCTTGGGTCGTAAAAACATTATCATCCATTTGCTCCATGTCTTCTTGAAGTATACCTGCATCTATAAGTATTCGTTCATTCACCCTGTCGCTTCTCCATGCACAATAGTCAGTTGCTTGTTGCCAGCTAACACCTACAACGGGATAATTGCGAAATGCGGGATGTCTTAAATAGCCATCTACATATGGTTCATTATATCCAAGCTTATCTCTCCATACTAGCGTATCTGGTAATGCTTTTTTGTATACTTCAGGATATGATTGTCCGTACATCCTATTAATCCAAAACACATACTCCATGTAATCTGCATTTGTCACTTCTGTTTCGTCTAAATAAAAAGAGGCAACTGTTTGTTTTCTAGGAATATTATCCCATTCGTACATGACATCTTGCTCAACTCTACCCATAGTAAATGATCCTCCTTCAATAAATAATAAACCTGGCCCTGTTGCCTGTTCTTGAAACTTTCCATTAAGCTCATATCCACCATTTTTAGAATTATTATATTTCCATCCTGTAGTAGTAGAGTTTTTTGAATTTTTGGTATTTTTCGTTCTAGTGCTTGAATTCGAACATGAACTGATTATGAATATGCAACTAAGTGCTAGAATTAAGTTATTTTTTTTCATCTTTTTGTTGTGTGAATATTAATCTATATTTTTAATTAACTAAAACTGTGGACAACTTATTGTGTTAAATGATTTGCTTTTTGATCGACAAGGAAGTAAAAGAGTAAATGATAGCTCATGAGCTCCTAATGTATTACTATTTTTCAAATTACTGACAGTAATATCATAACTGTAGCCAAATTTAAATGAATCTTGTACTAAGCCAAGCATCAAAATAAATGAGTCAAAATTATTTAAACTGTTTCTTGCCCATAAACCACCAACTACAGGACCTCTATTTATATAAACGCCATAGTTAAATTGTTGAAAATCTTGCTGTTTTTGATAAATGATGTTTGGTGAGATAGTTGTTATTGAATTTTTATATCTACTTAGTGGGAAGTTTCCTCCAGCATTAATTGTGATTTTTGTTGGTAATTGACTCTCACTTATAAATCCTTGGTTTGGTTGTGTTAGATGATGAGCTGCAAAGCCAAAAAACAAATTGTCTGAATAAGCTAGTATTCCTGCTGAAAAATCAGGAAAGTTGACAGATGAAGGATTATTAGCAATATCTTCGTTTGTGGGATAGATAAAACCATACTGAGGGTCAATCATATCACCAAACGTCAAGTCTTCCCAATTAAGTTGAATCATTCTGTAAGAAGCTTCAAATCCAGCTTTTAATGCATAAGTATTATTTATTTTAAGTTGATAAGAGTAAAGTAAAGAAGCATGTGAAGTATTTAAATTGCCGTCTCCAGCTTTATCTTGTGAGACTATAACACCTAAACCACCACCAATTGCTTGAATATGTTTGTCCCATGAAACGGAAGTTGTGACATAAGTTCTTCCTATGCCAGGCCATTGATCTCTGTAGTTAAGATTTACTCTTGGGCATATATTTGTTCCAGCAAAAGCTGGGTTTAAGTAAAGTGGGTTTGCATAAAATTGACTAAACGCAGGATCTTGTGCAGAAGCTGTTTCCGTTGTAAATACTAATGCTGATAAAGCGATTAAAATTTTAGTAATATTCTTATACATAAATAATTTTTTCGTAATTTGAATTCCACAAAAATAAACAAATTATTTGATAATACCTTTTACTAGATAAAAATTGTATACTATTTATTTTTAATCTTCGTTATCACATTATGAAAAAAATGATTCGTAAATTTGCATTGTGAAAAATTTAATAATTCTAATACTAATTCAATTTGTTATTCATTTTGGCGTATTTGGTCAAGATAATTCAGTTATATCAGAAGGAAAATGGTACAAGATTTCAACTAATACAAATGGTATCCATACCATAAATTATTCAGACTTTAATCAGTTGGGAATTACACAGAATGATATTCCTATTGATGCAATAAAACTCTACGGTAATGGCGGAGGGATGCTTCCAAAATTAAATTCAACATTTAGAAATATTGACTTGGTTGAAAATACAATTCAAGTGTATGATCTAAATGGTAATGGAATTTTTGATAATTTAGATTATATCCTGTTTTACGGAATGTCCCCTAATGTTTGGAAGTTAAATAAAAATACAAACTTATTTGAACATAAAATTCACCTTTTTAGTGATGAAGTTTATTATTTTCTAACTTTTGATAATCAAACACCAGGTAAAAGAATTATAGAAAAAAATATACAGCAAAATCCTTCTAAAATTATAACTAATTATAATTCATTTTCTAATTACGAGAAGGAAAAGGAAAATATAATTTCTTCTGGAAGTAAGTGGTATGGAGATAGGTTTTCAATAGATAATAATCAATCGTTCGAGTTTAATTTTCCAAATTTAATAACAGCGGAACCTTTAGAAATTAAAATTGCTACAGTAGCCAGATCATTTCAGTCGTCAAGTTTTTTAGTTAATGCAAATTCATCTTTTCTAACAACACTGTCAATGCCAAATGTACCTACTGATTATGCAAAAGAATATGCAAGCGAAGTTGTTTTTGCAAATCAATTTTTTTCAAATTCATCAAATGTTAATATTAATATTCAATATTCTTCTAATGATAGTGGAGCTGAGGCATGGCTTAATTACATAGAGATAAATGCTCGTGAAAATCTAAGACTTAATTCGGATTATATTATTTTCAGGGATTTAGCTAGCCAACAGAATACTATTGGAGAGTATAGAATTGAAGATGCATCAGATTCTCAGGTTTGGGATATCACCAATCCATTAGAATCAAGAAAGATGTCAACATCATACACCTCTAATTATTTATTATTTTGTGATTCACTGGTTGATACCTATGAGTATATAGTATTCAAAAATTCAGCTTCATTTTATAAACCTGCTTTCTATGGTAAGATTGCAAATCAAAATCTTCGCGCTACTCCAGCCAACACAGAGTACATCATTGTATGTCACCCAAAATTTTTATCAATTGCTAACAGATTAGCAGATTTTCATCTTGAAAATGACAACATGATCTCTGTAGTTGTTACCCCTCAAGAAATCTATAATGAATTCTCTAGTGGAATGCAGGATGTTAGTGCTATAAGAGATTTTGTAAAATTTCAATATCATAAGCAAGATTCTGAGTTAAAATATCTTTTGTTATTTGGTGACGGTTCATTTGATCCAAAAGACAGAATTCAAAACAACACTAACTACATACCAACTTATCAATCTGAAAATTCAGTTCATCCAGTTTATAGTTATGTTACAGATGATTTTTTTGGTTTACTTGATCCAAATGAAGGTGAGTTTAAAAATGATTTGGTGGATATTGGAGTAGGTAGGTTTCCTGTCTCAACCTTATCAGAAGCAAATATCTTAGTTGATAAAATTGAACAGTACTACAAACAATCATCTTTTGGAAGTTGGCGAAATGATATTGCTTTTATTGCTGATGACGGGGATGCTCTTGATGCAAATCTACATATGTGGCAGTCAGATACTTTAGCAAATCATATCGATGATAATTATGAAGAGATAAATATTCAAAAGATTTATCTTGATAATTATGAGCAAGAATCTACTCCTGCGGGCCCTAGAAGTGAAGCTACACAAAATGCTATAAATAATAAAGTTGATAAAGGCGCACTCTTGATTAATTTTACAGGTCATGGTGGTCCTTTAGGATGGACTCAGGAAAGAATTTTAGAGTTAGAACAAATCAATAATTGGAATAATTTAGATAATTTGCCTTTATTTATGACAGCAACATGCAAATTTTCATACTTTGATGATCCAGCTAATAAATCAGCTGGTGAACAGCTTCTTTTAAACCCTAATGGAGGGGCTATAGCACTCTTAAGTACAACTAGATTAGTTTATTCTTTCCCAAATTTTAATCTTAACAAAAAGTTTATTGAGACAATTTTTCAGAAAGATGGATCAAGTCATCAAAGATTAGGCGATATATTTAAAACAACTAAAGTGTTAGCTGGTACTGATGAAAATAATCGAAATTTCACTTTGCTAGGTGATCCTGCTTTAACTTTAGCTTATCCTAAATTTGATGTAAAAACTACATTTGTAAATGATACTTTAAAAGCATTATCTGAAGTGTTAATAACTGGATATATTGAAAATGATGGAATGTTAATTTCTGATTTTAACGGTTTAATTTATGCAACTGTTTTTGATAAAGAAATTGTTAGGACAACTTTAGGTCAGGAAAGTTGTACTCCTATGCCATACAGAGATCAAAATAATATTCTTTATAAGGGAGCGGCTACAGTGAAAAATGGTGAGTTTAACATATCTTTTATCGTTCCAAAAGATATATCTTACAATTTTGGCAATGGGAAGATATCATATTATGCAGTTAATGATAATGAAGAAGACCCCCTTGATGCTAATGGTGCTGAAGAGAATTTTATAATTGGAGGTACAGCTGATAATATAATTTATGATTATGACCCTGCAGAAATTAGTCTTTATATGAACGATACTCTTTTTAAAAATGGTGGAATTACAAATTCAAATCCAATTCTTTTAGCTAATATAATTGATGTATCAGGAATAAACACAGTTGGTAATGGTATAGGACATGATATTACCGCTGTGATTGATGGAAATACTAATAATCCCTTTGTTTTAAATGATTATTATGAATCAAATACTGATGATTTTACAAAAGGGACCCTTAGATTTCCACTCTATAGTATTGAGCCAGGCAAGCATACAATATCCTTAAAGGTTTGGGATGTTTTTAATAATTCTTCGGAATCTGAGCTTGATTTTTTTGTTACAGATGATGATAATTTTATAATTGATGATTTTATATCTACTCCTAATCCCTTTTCTTCATCAACAGATCTTTATTTTCAACATAATAAGTCGAATCAAGATCTCAAATATGATTTAAATATTTACTCGATTACAGGTAAATTAATCAAAAAGATATCTGAAATAGAATATGACAGTCAGGGATATAGAGTGGGACCGCTTTCGTGGAATGGTAGAGATAATAATGGAACATTTCTAAGTCCTGGAATGTATATAGCCAATTTATATATTGAGAGTGAAGATGGTGATTCTGCA
>NYTT01000006.1 GCA_002683775.1 Flavobacteriales bacterium | reverse complement strand
TTTATTCGATTACAAACTATCGTGATAGTATAGGTAATGGTTTTATTACTTATTCTAGTTCTCTTAAATTAGGTACCTCAGTTGCTTTTTTTTCATCAGTGATTATGGCTTTTTATACGTTTATATATATTACATATTTAAATCCTGCAATGTTAGCCGATATATCTGATATGACTGAGCAAACTATCCTACAAACTAATCCAGAAGTTTCAGAAGAAGAATTAGAGATGGCTTTAGAGATTTCAAGCCAGCTTATGCAACCTCATTTTTTAATGATTATGGGTGTATTAGGAGGTACGTTCATGGGTTTTCTTTTTTCTGCAGTAATTTCTTTTTTTGTAAAAAAAACAGATATTAATAATCTAGCATAATGATGGATATATCAGTTATAGTACCTTTATTTAATGAGGAAGAATCTTTACCTGAGTTATGCTCTTGGATTTCAAAAGTTATGGACTCTAATAAATATTCCTATGAATTATTATTGATTGATGATGGAAGTAAAGATAATTCATGGAATGTAATAGAAGATTTATCTAAAAAAAATCACAATATAAAAGGTGTTAAGTTTAGGAGAAATTATGGAAAATCTGCAGCATTAAATATTGGTTTCCTAAAAGCAAAAGGAAGTGTTGTTATTACAATGGATGCTGACTTGCAAGATAGTCCTGATGAAATTCCAGAACTATATAAAAAAATTACAGTTGATAATTATGATTTAGTTTCTGGTTGGAAGCAAAAACGCTTTGATCCATTAACCAAGACTATTCCAACAAAGTTGTTTAATTGGGCTGCAAGAAAAGCATCAGGAATTTATTTACATGATTTCAACTGCGGACTCAAATCTTACAAAAATGCTGTTGTTAAATCAATTGAAGTGCATGGTGAGATGCATCGATACATACCATTTTTAGCAAAGTGGGCAGGTTTTACAAATATTTCCGAAAAAGTAGTTAGTCATCAAAGTAGAAAGTACGGTGTTACAAAATTTGGTTTAGAAAGATTTTTGAACGGATTCTTAGACCTTCTTACAATAACTTTTGTTAGTAGATTTAGAAAGAAGCCTATGCACTTTTTCGGGGTATTTGGTTCAATTATGTTTACTTTAGGGTTTTTATTATTTGCATATTTAGGTGGTACTAAATTATATTTTATTATTAATAATTTGCCTGCTACAAATATTGCTGATATCTCTGGTTTCTATATAGCATTATCGTCAATGATTATCGGGGTTCAATTGTTTCTAGCTGGATTTATTGCTGAATTAATTTCAAGAAATTCACATGATAGAAATAATTATCAGGTAGAAAAAGAAATTTAAATTTTGACTAATAAAAAGATCATTATTATTGGGCCTGCTTTCCCTTTAAGAGGGGGTATTGCAAATTTTAATAATGCATTAGCAAAAACATACCATCAAAGAGGAGATGATGTCACTATTTTTTCTTTTTCCTTGCAATATCCAGCATTTTTGTTTCCAGGCACCACACAATATGAAGAAGGTGAACCCCCTTCAAATATTAATATAAGATCTGAAATTAACTCGTTAAATCCCTTAAATTGGCTTTCTGTTTCTAAAAAGATCAATAAATTAAAACCTAATGTTGTCATCATCCGATATTGGTTGCCATTCATGGCTCCATGCCTTGGAATTATTTCAAGGCTATTAAATAAAAAAATTAAAATATTATCAATTACAGATAATGTAATACCACACGAGAAACGTTTCTTAGATAAAGAGCTTACTAATTTTTTTATTTCTAGTTGTGATGGGTTTATTACATTATCTAAATCTGTTTTGAATGAACTTTCTTTATTTACTAATAATGCTAATAAAAAATTCCTACCTCACCCAATATATGACATCTATGGCTCAAAGATATCTAAACTAGATGCTCTAAAAAAATTAGAGTTGTCATCAAACGATAAACATTTATTGTTTTTCGGTTTTGTTCGAAAGTATAAAGGCTTAGATTTAATACTTAAAGCAATTTCAGATAATAGAGTTAGAGCTTTAGGAATTAAGTTAATAATTGCTGGAGANTTTTATGATAATAAAGGATACTACATTAAAATGATTGAATCNTTAGGNATTCGTGATAATATAATTTTNCATGACCAATTTATTAATGTGAATAAAGTNAAAAATTATTTCTGCGCTGTAGATATGNTCGCTCAAACATANTTGNCTGCTACCCAAAGCGGTGTTACTCAAATTGCTTATAGTTTTGATAAACCTATGTTAGTNACTAATGTAGGAGGTTTGTCAGAAATAGTAGAACATAATAAAGTTGGTTATGTCACTAGCAAAGATCCTTCTAAAATTGCAGATGCAATACTTGATTTCTACAATAATAATCGTGAATCATTTTTTATAAAAAATACTAGAAAAGCTAAGAAAAATTTTAGCTGGGAATCTTTTGTTGAAGGTGTCGATACACTGATAGAAAAAGTGAGGAAGTAAACTCTAATTTTTAACTTATATTTGTATAAAAAAAACATGAAACATCTGACATTACTTTTACTGTTGTTTCCTTTACTTGCTTTATCTCAGGATATCAATAATGTCGATATTAATGGATATAAGCAAGGTAAATGGCTTAAAAAATATAATAATGGTAATATTAAATACAAGGGTCAATTTACTGATGATAAACCATTTGGATTATTTTATTATTTTTATGAGAACGGAAAGTTAAAAGCTGAAAAGAAATTCTTTCATAATGGACAAGCTGCATCTACCCATTTCTATGATAAATCAGGTAATTTAAAATCTTCAGGAATTTATGTAAATGAGTTAAAGGATAGTACGTGGAATTATTATAATTCGGATAGTATAATAATTATGTCTGAACAGTATAATAAAGGTCTTTTAAATGGCTTTACTAAAACCTATTATTACGATGGATCAATATTTGAAATAAAATCTTGGCTTGACAACAATCTTGATGGCCCTTGGAAACAATTTTTTATTGATGGTTCTATTAAAATGGAAAGTTCATTTACAAATAATGAGAGAAATGGGATGCATATATCATATCATCCTAATGGTAAGATCTATTTTCAAGGATTGTATAATGAAGATATAAAATCTGGAGTATGGGAATATTTTAACAGTGATGGAGTCATTGATACTTTAATTAATTATAATGAGTAAAGGAAAAGTTTTAATGGCTATGAGCGGTGGTATTGATAGTACAATGGCATCATTAATTTTACATGAACAAGGCTACGAAGTTATTGGTTTGACAATGAAAACATGGGACTATGAAAGCTCTGGTGGTAGCAAGAAAGAGACGGGTTGTTGTAGTCTAGACTCAATAAATGATGCAAGACAATTAGCTGTGGATTGTGGCTTTCCTCATACTGTTCTTGATATTCGAGAAGAGTTTGGAGATTTTATTATTGATAATTTTGTTGATGAATACATTGCAGGTAGAACTCCAAATCCTTGCGTTTTATGTAATACACATATTAAATGGGAAGCACTTTTAAAACGTGCAGATATGCTAAAATGTGATTATATCGCTACGGGACATTATGCGCAGATTAGAGAAGAGAATGGAAGACATATTGTCTCAAAAGGAATAGATGATAATAAAGATCAATCTTATGTCTTGTGGGGTGTTAAGCAAGAATGCTTAAAAAGAACTTTATTTCCAATGGGAAAGTATCATAAAAGCGATATAAAAAAAATGGCATATGACAGAGGTTATAAAGCACTAGCTGAAAAAAATGAAAGTTATGAGATTTGTTTTATCCCTGATAATGACTATAGAAGTTTTCTTAAAAGAAGAGTTGATGGTTTAGAAGAAAGAGTAAAAGGGGGGGATTTTGTTAATACTAAGGGTGAAGTAATAGGATCACATGAAGGTTACCCGTTTTATACTATTGGGCAAAGGAGAATTGGAGTATCACTTGGAGATGATCCAACTTATGTTATTGAGATAAATCCATTACAAAATATGATTGTTGTTGGAACAAAAGAAGATTTGCAGAGACAAGAAATGTTTGTTAAAAGTGTTAATTACTCTAAATATCCAGAAATAAAAGATGGTATGATATGTTTAGTAAAAGTTCGATATAAGCATAAAGGAGAATTGGCAACTATTACAAATGATGGTGATAATTTAAAGGTACTATTTCATAAAAAAGTAGAAGGGATTGCACCTGGTCAATCTGCAGCTATTTATGAAGGTGATGATTTAATAGCTGGTGGATTTATTATGAAAAAATGATAGATTTCCAAAATATTCCTTACTCTGATACTAATAGCTTCTCTGAATTCATTCTTGATTATCTAAATGGTGATTCTAAAGAAAATATATACTGTAAATCACCAAAAATTCAAGAATTTGAGAAACAAATATTTGAAAAAAGCGATCATTATATTGATAGAAAATTATTAGTAGATGTTTTATATTCTCAAAATCAAAATTTTAATCTTTCTAAAAAATCAAGTGATAATATTCAATCTTTAAATCAAGAATCTTCTTTTACAGTCACAACTGGTCATCAGCTTTGCTTGTTTACAGGACCACTTTATTTTATCTATAAAATTATTTCTACAATAAATTTATGTGAGCAATTAAATTATAAGTACAATTCAAAAAAGTTTGTTCCAGTTTATTGGATGGCAAGTGAAGATCACGATTTTAATGAAATTAATCATATTAATTTATTTGGTAAAAAAATAATTTGGGATAGTAAACAAAATGGAGCTGTAGGTAAGATGAATCTTGATGGATTAGAAAAACTTGTTTTAGAGATTAAATCTGTTTTAGGAGATGATGATAGATCTCTTAAATTAATTAACCTTATCCAATCATCTTATTTAAATTCAAAAAACCTTGCTGATGCAACTAGATCTTTTGTTCTAGATCTTTTTGGTAAGTTTGGGCTAGTTGTCATCGATGGAGACTCTTTAGATCTTAAGAAAAGATTTATTCCATTAATAAAAAAAGACGTCTTACAAAAAGGCTTTTTTGATGCTATAAAAAAATCAACAGCAGATTTTACAAGAAAATATAAACAACAAGCATTTGTTAGAGATATTAATTTTTTTAAGTTATCAAAAAATAAAAGAGAACGTATTACTGAAGGCATTTTAGAGAGAGAAATAGATATTTCTCCTCATAAATTTAGTCCAAATGTTTTTTTAAGACCACTTTATCAAGAATTAATTTTACCAAATATTGCTTATGTTGGAGGAGGTGCAGAATTGACATATTGGATGCAACTTAAATTGGCATTTATTCAAGAGAAAATACCATTTCCTATTCTTGTTTTAAGAAATTCAGCATTAATAGTAACAAAAAAACAATCTCAAAAGATTCATAGGTTAGGTTTTGATATGCGTGATTTCTTTCAATCTGAAGAAGCAATCAAAAAAAGATTTATTATTTCTAATTCAAAAAAGAAGTTGAGTGTAGATAATGAAATTAAAAATCTTAATTTAATTTATAAGAATCTTAAAGATAAGACAGATGATGAAAGTATGAGAAGTAGTATAAATTCGTTACTTCATAAGCACATCATATCTATCGAAGAATTACATAAAAAGTTAGTTAGATTTGAAAAAAAGCAAAATGAAACTTCTCTTGGACAAATTACAAATTTGAAGAAATCACTTTTTCCAGATAAAATATTACAAGAACGTCATAATAATTTTATTGAATATTATTTTAAATATGGGGATAACTTTATTGAAACATTAAAAGAGAAATTTGACCCATTAAATCCCAATTTTGTAATTTTAACCTTTTAAAATTAAACATATTAAATGGAACATGAAAAAATATTAATCTTAGATTTCGGTTCTCAATATACACAGTTAATTGCTAGAAGAGTAAGAGAATTAAATATTTATTCTGAAATTCATCCGTACAATAATATTCCTAAAATAGATGGTAGTTGGAAAGCTGTTATACTTTCAGGTTCTCCTTATTCTGTAAGAGATAAAAATGCCCCTATTCCTGACCTGAAACAAATCAAAGGTAAATTACCGTTGCTTGGAATATGTTTTGGGGCTCAACATTTAGTACATGAATTTGGAGGTGAGGTTTTACATTCAAATACTCGTGAGTATGGCAGAGCAAATTTATCCTTTATCGAAACTAGTTCATTGTTAATGAAAGGTGTTTCTGTTGGATCTCAAGTTTGGATGAGTCATGGCGATACAATTTCAATGATTCCAAAAGATTATAATATTATTGCTTCTACCAAGGACGTTGAGGTTGCTGCTTACAGTGTTGATAATGAGTTGACTTTTGCACTTCAATTTCATCCTGAAGTTTATCATTCTAAAGATGGACATATCATTCTTAAAAACTTTTTAGTTGATATTTGTGGTTTTAGTCAAGATTGGACGCCATCAGCCTTTGTAGAAGAAACAATTTCTTATTTAAGAGAACAAGTTGGTAAAGAGAAAGTTGTTCTTGGTTTATCTGGAGGTGTTGACTCTACAGTTGCGGCTGTTTTGTTACATAAAGCAATAGGAGATCAGTTACATTGTATATTTGTTGATAATGGACTCTTAAGAAAAGGTGAATTTGATAGTGTTTTAAAGCAGTATCAAGGTATGGGATTAAATGTAAAGGGAGTTGATGCAAAAGATCGTTTCTATAAAGTTTTGTCTGGACTTTCAGATCCGGAGAAGAAAAGAAAGGCTATTGGATCTATGTTTATTGATGTTTTTGATGATGAATCTCAATTAATTAATGATGTGAAGTGGCTTGCACAAGGTACAATTTATCCTGATGTTATTGAATCAGTCTCTGTAAATGGAGGGCCCTCTCAAACAATTAAATCACACCACAATGTAGGTGGCCTTCCAGATTTCATGAAACTTCAAGTCATTGAACCTTTAAATACATTGTTTAAAGACGAAGTAAGAAGAATCGGTAAGTCTATGAATATTGATAAGCATTTACTTGCTAGGCACCCATTTCCAGGGCCTGGTTTAGCTATTAGAATTCT
>NYTT01000005.1 GCA_002683775.1 Flavobacteriales bacterium | reverse complement strand
TTTTATAGTTGGGATAATTGCTGCTGCCTACTCAAGTGCAGATTCAGCTCTTACTTCATTAACAACATCATTCTGTGTAGATATTTTAGAATTTGAAAAGCAAGAACCAAGGCAACAAGTTAAAACTAGAAAAAATATACATTTTTTGATGTCAATAATTCTACTGTGTGTTATTTTATTTTTTAATATGATTAATGACCAGAGTGTTATTAAATCATTATTCACTGTAGCTGGCTATACATATGGACCTCTTTTAGGAATGTATGCTTTTGGCTTATTTACTAAAATAAAGGTAAATGATAAATGGGTGCCCTTAGTTGCAATACTTTCTCCTGTATTTTGTTTTGTTATTCAATTGTATTTTTCATTTGGATTCGAACTTTTGATACTTAATGGTTTAATCACATTCATAGGCTTATTAATTATCTCTAAAAAATAGAGATCTATTTGAAATAATAGATTGCAAATAAGTTTCATTTTTCTTTTTATTAACTTTGTAAAAAAAAAATAATGAGAAAGTTTCTACTATTTATATTTATACTCCCATCAATCGTTTTCTCTCAAGTATGGATTGATAAAATGCAAGATCCCAATAATAATTTTTATGATACGCAAAGAGAATTTGAAGAATATTGGAATAATAAAGTTATAGAAAAGGGAAAGGGTTGGAAACAATTTAGAAGATGGGAGAATTTCATCAAACCAAGAGTGTATCCTGACGGAACTCAACATCCTGAAATATTATTTGAAGAGTACAATAATCTTAAAGAATTAAACAATCAATTTCTAATGAATCCTCCTAATATTTGGGAGCAAGTGGGGCCTGATGATGTTCCTATACAGTCTAACGGAAACAAAAGAGGAATAGGTAGGGTGAATTCAATTGCTTTTCATCCAAACGATCCAAATACTCTTTATATTGGTGCCCCAGCTGGTGGTTTTTGGAAATCAACTAATCATGGTCAAAATTGGACAACTACAACTGATTTCTTAACAAATTTAGGTGTTTCAGATATTGCAATTAATCCTATTAACCCTGATGAGATTTTTATTATTACAGGAGATAGAGATGGAGGAGATACTTATTCTTATGGTTTAATGAAATCTAATGATGGTGGTAATACATTTAGTACAACAGGTTTATCTTTTAATATTACAAACTATTATCGTGGAAATAGAGTTATTCTTGATCCCATAAACCCTAATATTGTTATTGTTGCTACAAGTAATGGAATATATCGTTCTACGGATTCAGGAGTAACATTCAATCTGACATATTCATCAGTAAATATGACGGATATTGAATTTCATCCAACAAATTCAAATATTATTTATGGCGCATCTAAAGGAAATACTTCAGTTTATAAATCATCTGATAATGGCATCAATTGGAGTCAATCTGGTACAGGTTTACCAAATACAAATGACGTTGTTAGGGCGTGTGTTGCCGTTACATTAGATAACCCTCAAGTTGTCTATGCATTATTTGGTGGTAATAATAATGGATTCTATGCTGTTTACAAATCTCTAGATGAAGGATTAAGCTGGACCCAACAAGCAAATTCACCTAATCTTCTAGGGTGGGATGTAAATGGTTCAGACAGTGATGGTCAAGCTTGGTATGATTTAGCATTTGCAGTATCTCCTAATAATGAAAACACTTTATTTGTAGGTGGTGTAAACTGTTGGAAGTCAACTGATGGAGGTCAGAGTTGGACTATAAATACTCATTGGTATGGAGCAGGTGGAACATCATATATGCATGCTGACGAACACATGTTGCATTACAATAAGCTAAACAATAATATTTATTCTGCCAATGATGGTGGACTCTATTTTTCAAATGATGATGGTAATTCATGGACTGATATTTCAGATGGATTACACATAACGCAATTTTATAGTCTTGGGGTATCTCAAACAGTTCAAGATAAGATAATAACGGGAGCTCAAGATAACGGAACTTTTCTAAAAAATAATTTTAATTGGGATCCTGTTATTGGAGGAGACGGTATGGAATGTATCATTGATTATACCAATTCTAATATAATGTATGGTGCTCTTTATTATGGTGATGTTAGAAAATCTACAAATGGGGGGAATAGTTTTTCAGGAATTGGCCCTGCTAATAATGGGGCATGGGAGACACCGTATGAGCTAGATAAAAATGACCCAAATATTATCTATATAGGCTATGATGAGTTACAAAAAAGTTTAGATGGAGGTAATTCTTGGAATCAAATTACTAATGGTGAAACTAATGGTGGAAAAATTGATGAAATTGGTTTGTCTAAATCAAACTCTAATGTAATTTTTATTAGTGATGGAAATGATATATATAGAACATTAGATGGTGGTACTAATTGGACTCAAGTAAATAATAATTTACCAAATAAATACATATCTTACATTATTGTTCATCCATCTGATGAAAATAAAGTTTGGGTAACTTTATCTGGATATACTTCATCTGAAAAGGTTTATAAAAGTACAGATGGAGGTGATAATTGGGTAAATATTTCAGGAACTCTTCCAAATATTCCGATAAATTGTATTGAATTAGACAAGTCAGATGTTTTAGAGACCATCTATATAGGAACTGATTTAGGAGTTTTTTCTACTGACTCTACTCTTAGTGATTGGAATTTATTTGGCAATAATCTTCCACATGTTATTGTTAATGAACTTGAGATTCAATATCAATCCAATAAATTATTTGCAGCTACATATGGAAGAGGGCTTTGGAGTATTGATCTTGAAATAACCTCTCCTCCAACTGCTGATTTTTCATATAATGATTCGGTTTTTTGTAGTATACCAGCAGATGTTAGTTTTATTAATAATTCGTATTATTCAAATTCATATTATTGGGATTTTGGGGATGGGAATACATCCACTCAATCCAATCCTGTTCATACTTATAATTCATTTGGCACTTTTTCTGTTCAACTGATTGCTGTAGGGCCGTTGGGAACTGATAGTATTATCAAGCAACAAATAATCAGTATAGATCAGACTAATTTTTGTATAACTACACTACCAATTTCCGGTTCTGGAAATACTCAAACACAATGCACTGGTACAATATATGATGTTGGAGGACCTACAGGTAATTATTATGATCAAAATGATTCATGGATGACCATATCTCCTCCTGGAAGTAATCAAATAACTCTAACATTTAACTCATTTGATATTGAAGCACCTAGTTCCTCAACAAATTGTAATTGGGATTATTTAGAGATTTTTGATGGACCTAATTTAACATCTCCATCTTTAGGACAATATTGTAATGCTTTGACTGGAAGTCCAGGAACAATCACTTCAAGTGGTGGTTCAGTTACTATTTTACTTCATTCTGATCAATCTGTAAACGGTTCTGGATTTGAAGCAGATTGGACATGTACCTATCCCACCTCTCCTCCTGTAACATCATTTAATTTTAGTGATTCTGTTAGTTGTAATTCAACAATTTTCTTTAATGACCTCTCTACAAATGGACCTATTTCTTGGCTATGGGACTTTGGAGACGGAAGTTTTTCAACTTTGCAAAATCCCGTTCATACTTACCAAACTAGTGGATTTTTCAATGTTAAATTAATTACTTCAAATTCTTTCGGTTCAGATAGCTTAATTATAAATAATGCAATTTATGTTATTGATGTTAATTTGCAATCTCAGAATGATACTGCATGTGGTTCTTCATCATTAAATTTAACTGCAAATTCTAGTTCAGGGAATGTGGTTTGGTTTGATGATTTTAATTTAACTAATATAGTAGGAACGGGAAATGTACTTTCTACTCCAGTCATTAATTCTACTACAGCATTCTATGCTCAATCTATTTATGATTTTTCTCCTGTGATTGGAGGTCCTTTAGATAATTCAATTGGTTCAGGAGGTTATTACAATAATGATAGGCATTTATTTATTGACTGCTATGAGTCAGCAAATTTAGTTTCTGTTGATATTTATGCAAATACATCACAATCAATTGTTTTTGAGTTAAGAGATAATAATAGTCAAGTTATTGAGGATACAACTATTTTTGTTCAATTAGGTTTAAATACATTATTTTTAGACTTTGACATGCCTGCTATAAACAATCTTGAGCTTGGAATTGGAACTCCTAATGCAGATTTGTATCGAAATAGTTCTGGAGCAAACTACCCTTATAATATTGGAAATATAGCAAGCATAACAGGGCATAATTCACCAAATAGTGCAAACTATCATTACTTTTTCTACAATATTGCTATCAAAAAAGAGTCATGTACTTCAAATATTGAAGAAGTTTTTGCTGTAATTGAAACAAATACTAATGATACAACAAATATCATTTCTTGTGGTTCCTATCTTTGGAATAATGACAATATTTTATACAATACAAGTGGAACATATACTAATCTAAATACATTGTCAAGTGGTTGTGTTAATACATCAGTCTTAAACTTAACTATTGATAATAATACAAACGTAACAAATGAATATAATTGCGGTTCATATTTTTGGCCCGTTAATGGTATTACTTANGATTCATCAGGAANATTTAGTACTTTAATTACCGACTCTCTAGGNTGTNTTACAGAAGAAATATTAAATTTAACTATAGACTCTAGTACAATTAGTAGTTATTCTGTCAATGTATGTGATTCATATCTATGGACAGTAAATGGAAATAGTTATACTAGTAGTGGAACATATTTAAATATTAGTACCTTACCATCAGGTTGTACTCAAACAGATTCACTTAGTTTAATAATTAACAACTCTACTAGCTCAATACATTCATTTACCATCTGTGATGGTGATAGTATTGAGATAAATGGTTTAATTTATAATAGCCCTGGTAATTATCAAAATATCACCCAAAATATTAATGGTTGCGATAGTATTATAAATACAATAATATCAGTTCAGCCTTTGATTTATAATTATCAGAACATATTATTATGCGATGGAGATTCAATTATTATTGGTTCGAATACTTATTTAGAGGATGGAATTTATATTGATACAATTATGGGTTCAAACGGCTGTGACAGTATTATTTCTTCTGAAATTGAGATCTCTAATCTAGAGCTTGAAATATTTTATTACAATGGTGAATTAGCTGTTAATACTATAAATGGCGTTATAAATGATTATTTATGGAGTAATGGATTAGTTACATCATCTATAAGTCCATTAGAAAATGGTATATACTGGTGTATAGGAACAAATAGTGATGGGTGCTTTAGTGACACAGCATTTTATAATTTTAGTAATACAGCTTCAATTGACAACCCTTATGCTGACTTGAATATTTTTCCCAATCCAACTAATTCAATAATTAATATACTTTTTACAAATAATCAAAATACTACAATAACTGTGGAGAATATACTTGGAGAGGAGTTATTTACTACTTTATGTTTGGAGAAGGGAAGTTTAACAAAAAAAATAGATCTGTCTAGTTTTTCTAATGGAGTATATATTATTAAGTTAAGTAATGAACTAGGTATCATAAATAAAAAAATCATTTTAGAATGATAGAACACTTTGTGATAGAGCCTCTTAGTAGTTTATGGTGGGTGGGTTTATTGTCTTCAGTAGCTTTTATTATTGTTTCTATTTATATTTTTTACAATTCTAAAAAATCTGTTCAGCTAAATTTTACTAAGTACTTAAGTGTTGCATTTATTCTAACATATTTAATTTCAACCGTTATTGCAATAAATAATGGTTCATGGAATCTTAAAGATAATTTACCATTTCATCTTTGTAGAATTTCATTTATTTTAAGTGTAATTGTGTTAATTTATAAAACACAATGGGTTTATGAGTGGTTACTTCTATTAGCAATTCCGTCAGGAATACATTCATTATTAACACCTGAAATGACAAAGGGTGTAAGTTATTGGTTTTATTTTGATTATTATTTTGTTCATGCTGGTTTAATTTTAGTTCCACTATATCTTACTGTAGTTTTAAAGTTAAGGCCTAGAGTAGGCTCTTGGTGGAAGACAATCTTAAGATTACAAATTCCGGTAATTATTATTTTACCTCTAAATTTTTTATTAGATTCAAATTATATGTATTTGAAGGAAAAACCTTTAGTTAACAATCCATTTTTGATAGGAGAGTGGCCATTTTATATTTTATTTCTTGAAATAGTTATGATTATTCATGTTCTTGTAGTTTATAAATTAACACCCAAACAATAAATGAGAAAAATAATTTTAATATTTATTTTTATTCCATTATTTGTTAATTCTCAGGTTAATTGGAATATGAACTTATTAGGATCCTTTACTTTTCCTACAACTAAATGTAATGATATTTGGGGTTGGGTTGATGCAAATGAAAATGAATTTGCTCTTGTAGGATTAAGAAACGGTGTATCGTGCGTTGACGTTACAATACCATCAACTCCAGTTGAAATGTTTTTTATTAGTGATGTTTATTCGACTTGGCGTGATATTAAAACATTTGGGAATTTTGCATATGTCACTACTGAGTCAGATGCAGGCTTGTTAATTATTGATTTATCTGATATGACAGGAAATACCTATTATCATATTAAGGATTTTATTAATCCAATAACTGGAATAGTTTTGCATTGGGAAGCAGCGCACGATTTATTTATTGATGAATTTGGAATATGTTATATTTTTGGTGCATCTAACCCTAATAATTTACCACAACCGCCCAATGGGGTGATTTTCTTAGATTTAGTTAATGATCCTATTAATCCAATTCATCTTGGTCAATGGAATGAACATTATGTTCATGATGGAATGGCTAGAGGTGATACTATGTATTTAGGATGTATATATAATGGGTCGTTTCAAGTTATAGATGTTAGTGATAAGGCTAACCCTTCAACAATAGGTCAGGCCTATACTCCTGACTTATTTACTCACAATGCTTGGGTTAGTGATGATGGTAATTATGTTTTTACTACCGATGAGAAACCTAATGCTTTTATTGGGGCTTATGATATATCTGATTTAAATAATATCTACGAAGTTGATAGAATTCAATCAAACCCAGGAAGTAGTAGTATACCTCATAATACATTTGTCGATGGTAATTTTTTAATAACTTCATATTATAGAGATGGGACTACAGTTCATGATATAACTTATCCT
>NYTT01000004.1 GCA_002683775.1 Flavobacteriales bacterium | reverse complement strand
CAAAATGATATATCTTACCATGATTGACACTTACATATTCATTGACAATAGAGAATGTAGGACTACTTACAATATCATTTATACCAAGCTGCAAAGATAACTCTTTTATTAAAGTAGTTTTACCCACACCCATTTCTGCATAGAAAACAAACTTTTTATGAGTTGAAGCGTACTCTAAAATTTGTTTTGCAACTGAAGCAATACTATCATTATCTCTTAGTCTGATAATTTTAACTCCCTGCGTTGCTCTACCCATTACCCGCAATGTATCAACTCCAATTCGAATAGTAATTCCAGATTTATTAATTACCATTAAATCATCCAAATCGGTTACATTCTTTAAAGAAATTAAGCTACCTGTCTTTTCAGTAATATTAATTGTTTTAACCCCTTTACCTCCTCTATTTGTTATTCTGTAGTCATCAATATCAGATCTTTTTCCATAACCATTTTCAGATACAACTAAAACTGAAGATTCAGTATCGTCAATACAAATCATACCAACAACTTCATCATTATCATTTGCTAATCTGATACCACGAACTCCTGCAGCAGTTCTTCCCATAGCACGTACCTTTTCTTCTTCAAATCTTATAGATTTACCTGATTTAACAGCCATCATTATTTGAGATTTTCCTGTTGTCATTTTTGCAGATAATAACTGATCACCTTCTCTAATTGTTATTGCATTAATACCATTTGTTCTAGGTCTTGAGTATTGCTCTAATGAAGTTTTTTTAATCACTCCTTTTCTAGTACACATTACAATAAAGTGAGAGTTGATATATTCTTCGTCTTTTAAATCTTTAGTATTTATATAAGCCATTATTTTATCCTCTTTTGGAAGATTTATAATATTTTGAATAGCTCTGCCCTTTGAAGTTTTGCTTCCTTCAGGTATTTCATATACTTTTAGCCAAAAACATTTCCCTTGTTGTGAGAAAAAGAGCATATAGTCATGGTTATTTGCCATAATCATTTCTTCAACAAAATCCTCATCTCTTGTTGTCGCCCCTCTACTTCCAACACCACCTCTATTTTGGGCTCTGTATTCACTTAAAGATGTTCGCTTAACATAACCTAAATGAGAAATTGTTATAAGAACCTCTTCATTTGGAATCATATCTTCAATACTTACTTCAGAAGATGAAAACTCTATATTAGATCTTCTTTCATCCCCATATTTTTCTTTAACTATTTTTAAGTCATCGGAAAGTAATGAAAACCTCAAATCCTCATCAGAAAGGATAAGGTTAAAATGCTTTATTTTCTCCATAATCTCAGCATGTTCAGCTTTGATTTTATCCATTTCAAGTCCCGTTAACTTTTGCAATCTTAAATCTAAAATCGCTCTAGCCTGAATTTCTGTTAAATTAAAATCTCCAATCAATCCATTCCTTGCATCTTCAGGAGTTCTAGAAGATCTAATTAGTTTTATAATTGCATCTAAATTATCCAAAGCAATTAGAAGGCCTTCTAAAATATGTGCTCTAGCTTCAGCAGCAGCAAGTTCATACTTTGTTTTACGCACCAACACTTCATGTCTATGATCAACAAAATAACCAATAAGCTGTTTAAGATTAAGAAGTTGTGGCCTACCCTTTACTAATGCGATGTTATTTACTGAAAATGAAGACTGTAGAGCAGTGTACTTAAACAACTTATTTAGTACAATATTAGGAATTGCATCTCGCTTTAAATCATAAACAATTCTCATGCCATTTCTATCAGATTCATCTCTTATGTCGGCAATACCATCAAGCTTCTTAGAATTAATTAAATCAGCAGTTTGAGAAATCATATTTGCCTTATTAACCATGTATGGAATTTCTTCGACAATAATCTGATCTCTAGTAGCTGTTTCTTCAAACCTAACCTTACCTCGAATTACAATCCTACCTCTGCCTGTTTCAAAGGCAGAACGAACCCCATCATAACCATATATTGTCCCTCCAGTTGGAAAATCAGGAGCCTTAACGCATTCCATTAACTCAGAGATTTCAATATCCCCTCTCCTATCAATATATGATAAAATTCCATCAACAACTTCTGATAAATTATGTGGTGGCATATTTGTAGCCATTCCTACGGCAATACCAGTTGTACCATTTAACAGTAAGGCCGGAAGTCTAGATGGCAATACTGAAGGTTCCTTAAGAGTATCATCAAAATTTAGATTCCAATCTATAGTTTCTTTATCAATATCTAGAAGCATATCTTCTGCTGCTTTTCGCATTTTTGCTTCGGTATACCTCATAGCCGCAGGATTATCTCCATCAACTGAACCAAAATTTCCTTGACCATCAACCAACATATAACGCAAACTCCAAGGCTGTGCCATACGCACCATTGCATCATAAACAGAAGTATCACCATGGGGATGAAACTTTCCTAACACTTCACCAACTATTCTTGCAGATTTTTTATAAGATGAAGAAGATTTAACGCCTAGCTCATGCATTCCAAACAAAACTCTCCTATGAACTGGTTTTAAGCCATCACGCACGTCAGGAAGGGCTCTAGAAACAATTACAGACATTGAATAATCAATGTATTTAGACTTCATTTCCTCTTCAATATTTATAGGGACAATTCTCTCTCCTAATGACATATTTTCTTTTTTATAAGTTAAGTAACAAATAAAAGAAATTTTCGTATTTTATAATAACAAAACACCACTTATAATAGCAGTTAGTTATAAACAATTTTTGTTTAAAAAAATGAAGATACATTAACATAAAAACGAAAATTAAAGTAGGTATCTTGCAAAAGATTTTATGACATTAAAAAATTAAACTATGAAAACAGAATTTTCAAACAGAATGAAAGAAGTCTTCAACTATGTTAGAGAAGAAGTTCTAAGGCTTGGAGATGAAAGTATTGGTGTTGAACATCTTTTTCTTGGGATTCTGAGAGAAGGCGAAGGTACCGCTATTAGAGTTTTAAAAGGTTTAGGAGTTAACCCTAAAGATTTAAGGGTTATTATTGAAAATAAAATTATAAAAAAAGAAAGCAGAACATCAGTGGATAAAAATAAAATTGAATTTAAGAAACAAGCCGAACGAATTCTTAAAAAATCCATAATGGAACAAAAGAATTTAAATGAACGTGAAATCAAGACAATTCATGTCTTACTTGCAATACTTCTCGATCCAAACAACATAATCACAATTTCATTTGAACACATTCACATAAACTACGAAATTGTTATTGACGAATATGAAAGGCAATATAACAATGATGTAACTTCAAGTATTGATGATGATGATGATTTAGACGAACATAATGATGATGTTTTTGGACCATCAAGAGAAGACACGTCAAAAAGAAAAACTAAAAGCAACACTCCAGTTCTTGATAGTTTTGGTCGCGACTTAACAAATTATGCATTGGAAGACAAACTAGATCCAATTGTAGGAAGAAATAAGGAGATTGAACGTGTATCACAAATTTTAAGTAGAAGAAAGAAGAATAATCCAATTCTTGTTGGCGAACCAGGTGTTGGAAAATCAGCTATAGCTGAAGGCTTAGCATTAAGAATTGTTCAAAAGAAAGTCTCTAGAGTTCTATTTAACAAAAGAGTTATAATGCTCGATTTAGCTGCTTTAGTTGCAGGAACCAAATACAGAGGCCAATTTGAAGAACGAATGAAAGGACTTATAACTGAACTTGAAGCAAACCCTGATATAATTTTATTTATAGATGAAATTCATACATTAGTAGGCGCAGGTGGTACAACAGGATCTTTAGATGCATCAAATATGTTTAAACCAGCACTGGCAAGGGGGGAACTACAGTGTATTGGAGCAACAACTTTAAATGAATACAGACAACATATTGAGAAAGATGGTGCTTTGGAAAGACGATTTCAGAAAGTGCAAGTTGACCCCACTTCAATTACTGAAACTATTGAAATACTAAACAACATCAAAAGCAAATATGAGGAACATCATAATGTAATTTATACAGAAGATGCTATAAACTCATGCGTAATTTTATCTGACAGGTATATCAATGACAGATTTCTACCTGACAAAGCAATAGACGCACTTGATGAGGCAGGATCTAGAGTTCATATAACAAACATTAAAGTCCCAGATCATATTTCGAAAATTGAATTAAAATTAAAAAATACAACAACAGCTAAGAAAGAATCTATTAAAAAACAAAAATTTGAAGAAGCAGCTGAACTAAGAGACAAAGAAAAGAAACTATCAGCTCAACTTGAACACTCTCAAAATATATGGGAGAAAGAACTTAAACAAAACAAAGAAACTGTTGATGAAGAAAATGTTGCAGATGTAATTTCAATAATGACTGGAATACCAGTCAACAGAGTTGCCTCAAAAGAAAGAAAAAAACTTTCATTAATGTCTGAAGAGATAAAGAAAAAAATTATTGGCCAAAATGATGCGGTTGAAAAAGTTGTAAAAGCTATTAGAAGGAATCGTGTTGGCTTAAAAGATCCAAGTAAGCCCATAGGGTCATTTATTTTCCTTGGTCCAACTGGAGTAGGAAAAACACAACTAACAAAGATATTATCTCAAGAACTTTTTGACTCAAATGAATCACTTATCAGAATTGACATGAGTGAATATATGGAAAAATTTGCCGTAAGTAGACTTGTTGGTGCTCCTCCAGGATATGTAGGCTATGAAGAGGGGGGGCAACTAACTGAGCAAGTTAGGAGAAAGCCTTATTCTGTAATATTACTAGATGAAATTGAAAAAGCTCATCCCGATGTTTTCAATCTTTTACTGCAAGCACTAGATGATGGCATAATGACTGATAGTTTAGGTAGAAAGATTAGCTTTAAAAACACAATTATAATAATGACATCCAATATCGGTGCAAGAGAACTTAAGGATTTCGGGCAAGGAATAGGTTTTAACACTACTGCGAAACAAACAAATACAGCTAATAACAATAAAAGCGTTATAGAAAAGGCACTCAAAAGAGCATTTGCTCCTGAATTCCTAAATAGAATAGATGACATAATAATATTCAATCATCTCAAGAAAGAAGATATAAACATTATCATTGACATTGAAATGAATAGCCTACTAAAAAGGATTGAAGTTTTAGGATACAAAGTTACAATTTCAAAAAAAGCAAAAGATTTTATTGCAGAAAAAGGATTTGATGTGAAATTCGGCGCAAGGCCACTTAATAGAGCCATCCAAAAGTACTTTGAAGATCCACTGTCAGAAATGATAATTTCAGCTCAAATAAAGGAAGGTGATATTATTAAGGTAGACCTAGATAAAGAAGGCATATTGCTTAAAATGAGCATGAAAAAATCTTCAAAGAAAAAGAAACTAACAAATCAAGAAAATAAGTAAACTAATTACTTTTTATCTTTTCGTTCATCTTCCATGATTTTCAAGTATGAATCCATAGCAGTTTCACTCATTCCCGTAAATGAGAATCCTCCGTCATGAAATAAGTTTTGCATTGTAACTTTTTTTGTGTAATCTGAAAATAAAGAAATGCAATAATCTGCACAATCATCTGCTGATGCATTTCCTAAGGGAGATAAATCATTAGCAAATCTATAAAAACCGTCAAAACCACTAACCCCACTGCCTGCAGTAGTATCAGTTGGAGATTGCGAAATAGTATTAACTCGAACATTTCTCCTTAGTCCATAATGATATCCAAAACTTCTTGCGATAGATTCAAGCACTGCTTTATTATCAGCCATATCATTATAGGTATGAAAGACTCTTTGTGCAGCGATATAAGATAAGCCCAAGACAGAACCCCATTCATTAAGAGCATCTAAATCCCATGCCGCCTGCATTGTTTTATGAAAAGACAAAGCTGACACATCATAACCCTTCATTGTCCAATCATAATTTTGTTCATAGTATGCCTTACCTTTCCTAACATTAACAGACATTCCTATGGANTGTAAAACAAANTCAATTTTNCCNCCAAGTTCTTTCATTGCACNTTTNTACAATNCAGTTAAATCTTCCATAGATGTAGCGTCNGCAGGAATTACTACAGAATTTGTTTTTTCAGCTAGAACATTNATTGTTCCCATTCTTAATGCTATTGGAGCATTTGTAAGCACAAACTTAGCCCCTTCTTCATGTGCATGCTCTGCCACTTTCCATGCAATTGATTTACTGTCTAATGCTCCAAATATAATACCTCTCTTTCCTTTTAAAATATTGTTTGCCATTGTAATTATTTATTTTGCAAATATAAAATTATTGGTGTAATAAAGCTCTTGCATTATCAAATGCAGCTTCTGTAATTTTTTTCCCACTTAATAACTTAGCAATTTCCTTAACTCTTTCATTATTATTTAATGTAATGATGTCTGAAATTGTTTCACTATTAACTACGGTTTTTATCACCTTAAGATGTCTTTCTCCTTTAGAGGCTATTTGAGGAAGATGAGAAATAGCTAAAACCTGTGTAGATTCTCCCATTTTCTTCATCATCTCCCCCATCAATGAAGCTATTTCACCACTTACTCCACTATCTATCTCATCAAAAATCAAAGTATCTAAATTTGAATATTTTGATGAAATAAATTTTATTGCAAGCATAAGTCTTGATAATTCTCCACCAGATGCAACTTTAGATAATTCCAGAAGCGCCCCTCCTTTATTAGCTGAAAAACAAAAAGAAACATTTGTATTGCCGTTTTGATGAAATGAATCACACTTTTGAAGAAGAATATTAAATCTTGCATAAGGCATTCCAAGTTGAGAGAGGCACCTCTCAATCATTTTTGTCACATTTGGAATAGATTCATTACGTTTTTCATTCAACAATGTAACGAGATCTTCTACAATTTTAAATTGATTAGAAATTTTAATATTCATATTTTTAATATCCTTTTCAAAAGATTTAGAAATATTAATTTTATTATCAATAAATTGTTTGTATTCAAAAAGTTCATCTAAAGAATTTACTTTGTGTTTTTGTAGCAGGCTATTTATAATATCCAATCTGTTTGAAAACTTATTTAAATCATTAGCATTTAACTTAACATCATTACTAAATAAATTAAAATCAGAACTAATATCATTTAACTCAATAACAACACTATCAATTCTATCGTTAATTTCATTAAAATTGTCGAAATCTGACAACTTTCTTCTAAGGTTAGATAATTGAGAAACAATTCCATTTTCATTATTTAAATTTTCTTTGCTATAAGAAACAACTTCATTAATAGCTTCAATGTTTTCTAGTATAGAAATATTCTTCTCTAATTCATGCTTTTCTCCCACTTGAATGTCACAACGATCTATCTCATCTAATTGATATCGTAAAAATTCAATCTCAGAGTCAGACATGACGCCATTACTCTGAATTGCCTTAAGCTCTAATTTTAACTGATTATATGTATAATATTCCTTTTGATATTCTAATAATAATGAATTTGAAAGAGCAAGCTGATCTAATAGTGCAAATTGAGCATTGTTTTCTTTAACAAATATTGATTGATTTTGAGCATAAACTTCTATAAAATTATATGAGAAATCTAAAAGAACATTTATCAATACAGGTGTATCGTTAATAAAAGCTCTACTTCTTCCCTCTAAACTTATTTCTCTTCTAACAATTGTATTTTTCTGAAAATCTAAATCATGTTCAATAAAGAACTTTTTTTTAGATTTATCAATACAAAAAACAGCCTCAATAACTGTTTTTTTATTAGATTTTTTTGATATGCGATCAACTCTTTTACCTAAAAGCAATGATAACGCATCTAACATGATTGATTTTCCAGATCCAGTTTCACCAGAAATAACCGTAAACCCTTTTTCAAAATCTATATTCACTTCCTTTAAGAGAGCATAATTTTTTATTCTAAGATTTTTAATCATCTCCCAATCTGATTTTCTTGCTTAATTATTTTTTCGTATTTTGTTGAGTGAGATGGGTCGATTTCATTTAAAGTTTTGTAAATTCTTGCTTTTTCATTAGGAAAAGCTCCAGAATAAATATTAATAATTTCATCAACTTTTGCATCAAAAAATAATTTTAAAATAAACGCAGAAGAATTTTCCCTGTAAATAGATTTTAAACTCTCAATAGCTTCTGTAATTTCAAATCTAGCATCTTCAGGGTTTTCAGCTAAGTTATCTAGTCCTAATCTATGATATTTATACATAACAGCATGAAAAGTGGAATATCGAGACTCCATTAAATCATTTGCAAGCCAATATCTATTCTTATCACTTTCAAATGCTTTCCATCCTTTCTCAGGTGTGTTTTGTGCATTATTAACAATTTTTTGAGCAATATTAAAATACTCATTACCTCCTTCTTCTGAAAAAGTGGCAAAATCCATTCCCAAAATAATATTAACATAAAAGGCAATAACAGAAGTTAAATTTGATAAATGTATGGCATTTGAAAATTCTAAAGATTGATATTCAAGATATTTAAATTTAAAATCATTATCAATATAGTTAAATAAAGTTGATTTATATGATGTGCCGTAAACTGGTCGTGTACTTTGAATCTGAAGAGTTCCTTCATATTCATCATTTGATATTTTATTACTAATATTAATCATAATGGTACATTCAATCTTTTCCTCATTATCGATCTTAGTGGATGTCCAGTTTTTATTATTTATAAATTCATAAATTTCAGTTTGCATTGTCTGAAACACTTTTCGATCACTGGTTTGTATTTGATTGGAATTAACTCTAACATTACATATTAACTCTTGTGCATTTAGAGAAAACACATTAACAAAGAAGATAAATATAAATATTAACCTTTTCATATATTTAACTCAATAATCTTTGAAACAATATCACTTGCAACTTCATTTTTTGGCTTTAACTCAAAATTAGTAAAATTTTCTTCTTTATCAATAATAGTTATTTGATTTGTATTGTAATTAAAACCTGAATGAGAGTTGCTTAATGAGTTAAGAACTATCATATCAAGATTCTTGCTCTTTAATTTATTAAGAGCATTATCAGTTTCATTATCAGTTTCTAATGCAAAACCAACAATAAATTGATTCTCAGATTTTTTTAAAGCCATTTCTAATAATATATCTTTAGTTCTATGCAATTTAATTTCTAAGGTAGCACCACTTTTCTTGATTTTATTTTCTGCAATATTATTACAAGTATAATCAGAAACTGCAGCTGAAAATATAGAAATATCAGATGATTTAAAATTATCATTTACAACTTCGTACATTTCACTAGCAGATTCAACCCTATGTATAATGACATTTGTATGTTTTAATTCAATACTTGAAGGACCTAGCACCAAATTAACTTTAGCGCCATTATTTGCACACTCAATGGCTAATGCAACGCCCATCTTTCCTGAAGATCTATTTCCAATAAATCTTACAGGATCAATCGATTCAAAAGTTGGACCAGCAGTAATTAATATTTTTTTATTTGTGAATGGCAATTCTTTTGATAAATCCTTGATTATTAACTCAACAATCTCATTAGGCTCAGCCATTCTTCCCTCTCCTATCAAGCCACTTGCTAATTCACCAAATCCAGAGGGAATTAAAATATTACCGAAAGATTGCAATTTTTTTATATTATTTTTTGTAGATGTATGTTTGTACATATCTAAATCCATAGCTGGGGCAAAATATACAGGACATTTTGCAGAAAGATACGTAGCCAAAAGTAAATTATCACATACACCATTTGACATCTTTGCCATAGAATTAGCAGTTAGAGGTGCAATCACAAAAAAATCAGCCCATTGTCCTAGCTCAACATGATTATTCCATTCACTACTATCAGAATCTATCATTTCATGAAGAACTGGATTTTTGGATAAAGTAGACAAAGTTAAATTTGAAACAAAACGCAAAGAAGCCTCAGTTTGAATAATTCTAACTGAAGCTCCTAATTTCTTGAACAATCTTACAAGTTCTGCAGATTTATATGCTGCAATACTAGATGTAATTCCTAATAGAACGTTTTTATCTCTAAGCATTTTAATATCATTCTTCTGAAGAGTTTTCATCTCTCATATACAACTCATCATTAAGCAATTCTTTCATCGCAATTGCCCATGGCTTAGGAAGACTCTCATAAAATTTAGAAACTGCTATTTGCTCTTTATTTTCAAAAACCTCATCAAGCTCTTGTTGAGATATTGCAAACTCTTGAAGTTTTTCCATTAATTCGTCTTTCATTTTCTCATTAACTTGCACAGATCTTTTAGCCATCACATTAACAGCTTTAAAAATATTATCAGTTTTATCAATAAACTCGTTAACATCTCTAGTAATTGTTGATTTTGCAGCTCCAGTATTTTTATATTTCATCGGATTTTTGTTTTAATTGACTTAAAATTAATTTTGTTTTGTCGTATGTATTTTCTATTTCTTTCAAATAATTACTTTGAGGATAATTATCTTTAAAATGAGCATATGCTTCTATTGTTGCCTCTAATCTTTCTTTTACCTTTATACTAATACTGTTCACTGCTAACATATAAGTAGATTTAACAATTAAAAAATGAACTTCCTCTCTATTATTAAATGATGGGAAATCAATAAGTACATTGTCTAAGGCAATAATTGCAGATTTATAATTTGAAGTATTATAGTATTGCTTAGCATTTTCAAAATCTTTTTCTGAAAGTTTAAATTGTAATTCGTCAATTAACTCATTACATTTAACTAACCTTTCACTGTTAGGATAACTATCAGTAAATGACTGCAATTCTTTTATAGCACGCTTTGTATTGGTAGCATCTAATGAGAAAACAGGAGCCTCATTATAAAAACAAAAAGCAACCATATAGGCACATTCCTCAGTATGCTTACTATTAGGGAAATTAATTGTATAGTTTCTAAAAAGATATGCGGCTGAAAGATTGTCACCAGTTGAATAATTACAATAAGCATAATAATAACTTACTTCTTGAATTTTAGAAGTACCCTTAAAAACTGTTGAGAGTTCATTAAACAGTGGCATAGCTCTATTGTAATCCCCATTATCATAATACATTACAGCTTTTTCATATTTATAATTATAGTTATCACTTTTAAGTACTTTTTGATACTTACTACAAGAAGAAAGTAAAATAAGTATTAAACTAATATGTAAAATATTTCTCATATAATAAATTAGGGGTGCAAATATAGAGTCAATTAATGGATATTCCTAAAAAAAATTTATATCTAGTAAACAAATAAAATAATCAAATATTGTATGAAAATATAAAAGAATTTTAACCAGATTTAAAATAATATAAATTATTTCGAAATTAATTTTATTAAATTCATCTTGATCGAGCTACTTGCCTGAATTAAAGGTGGTCTTACGAAGCTATGACAAATATCTAAGATTTCTAAACATGCCTTTACACCAACTGGATTGCCTTCGTCATATAATGGTCCGTATATATCATAAATACTGTAATGCAATTTGTTTGCAGCTGAAACATTTGAAGATATTCCAAATTTCACCATCTTGGACACAACTCTTGGCAGCACTTGTCCAATAACTGAAATCACACCCTGGGCACCTAAGTATATCATTGGTAGTGTCAAAGAATCGTCTCCAGAAATAACAATGAAATCTTTGGGTTTCTTTTTTATTATTTGCATTATTTGATCAAGATTACCTGACGCTTCTTTGATTCCAATAATATTTTCAAAATTACTAGCTAAATGCAGAACAGTATGAGCAGATATATTACTAGATGTTCTAGAAGGGACATTATATAAAATAATTGGTAATCTACAAGATTTTGATATTAATGAATAATGATTAATTATACCTTCTTGTGAAGGCTTATTATATGAAGGAGAAACTGATAAGATAGCATCTATTCCATTTAAGTTATATTCATTTAATTGAGCAATAACTTTTAAAGTATTATTTCCCCCAATGCCAAGTACTATTGGCAATCTATTATTATTAATCTTTTTACAAAATTCAATAACATCCGCTTTTTCAGAGCTGGACAATGTTGCGCTTTCGCCTGTTGTTCCAAGAACAACTAGATAATCAACACCACCATCAATGACATGATTAATTAACTTTTCTAAACCAATATAATCAATAGAATTATTTGAATTGAATGGTGTTACAAGCGCAACTCCAGTACCTTTAATTTTATCCATTTTTCTTATTAATTAAGTTAATGTAATGTTTGATCTCATTCATTAATTTCTGCTGAGATCTATCATCAGTTAAGGATATCATGAGATCGTATATTTCATAATTCTCTTCATATATTCCAATTTTAAAATGAGCTAATGAACTAGCTACTAAATATTTAATAGGTATAACGCTACTATCTGTCAAATTAATTAATATGTCATGCTCTTTTTTTATAAAATTATCAATAATATAATTTTGTGGCTTATAATACCAGTTTAGATCCTTTTTGTAAAAAAAATCATATTGAAGTTTAGGAACATGACAATAAGACAACTCCTTAGCGTTAACAAAACCCAAAGCTTTAACATCTTTTTTAAGATCAAAAAAAAATGAAACAAATGGTCGAACAAGATTAATTTGCTCTTCTGAAGAAGCATCGTATAAGATTCCGATTGATTTAGCAGATTCAAGATTACAAACTTCTTTTCTTCTCTTGTTAATTTTAAGCTCTCTTTTAAAAACCCATTTACCAACTTTCTTTTTGATGTCTTCTATAAATTGCATTAATTCAATTTTGCCAAAAATTCTTTTTCACTTAACAAAGCTATACCTAAATCTATGGATTTTTGTTTTTTACTTGGACCCATATCGTTGCCTGCAATAACAAAAGTAGTATTTTTTGAGATTGAACTCACATTTTTACCTCCATGTTCTTCAATTATCTTTTTAATATCCGCTCTAGTATTATAAATAAATGTTCCTGAAATAACTATTTTCATATTCTTTAATTTATCTGAAAGTATAGAATCATCAAAATCAGAAACAAACTGCAAACCAATTAATTGTAGATTCTTTACCAATTGAATGTTCTTAGGTGAAGAAAACCATGATATGAGACTATCAGCTATTCTAGAACCAATTTCATCAACTAAAATAAGCTCTTCTTTATTAGAATTCATTAAAGTATTAATATTTTTAAACTTTTTTACTAAAATTTTTGCTACATTCTCACCTACGAACCTTATTCCTAAACCAAACAATAGTTTTTCAAAAGGGACTTTTTTAGATTTTTCTATTGCTAACAAAAGATTATCTACTGATTTTGTCGCCATTCTATCTAATGGAAGTAAGTCTTCACGATTTAAACTGTAAAGATCTGAAACGTCATTGATTAAGTTCTTGTTTAACAAAAGTTCAATTGTCTCTACTCCCAAACCATCAATATTCATGGCTTTTCTACTGATAAAATGTTCAAACTTACCGATAAGCTGCGGTGTACAGTTCTCATTATTCAAACAATAATGCTTTGCATCACCTTCATTTCTTGAGAGCTTGCTATTGCATGATGGACAATGAGTTATATAATTAGTTTTCTGTGAGAATAAATCTCTTGATTTCAAATCAACGCTAACAACTTTTGGAATAATCTCTCCTCCCTTTTCTACAAATACAGTATCTCCAACTCTAATGTCAAGACGAGATATCTGATCGGCATTATGTAAAGAAGCTCGCTTGACAATTGTACCAGCTAATTTTACTGGTTCTAAGTTAGCTACAGGAGTAATAGCGCCAGTTCTTCCAACCTGGAAAGAAATATTATTTAACTTTGTTGATACCTGCTCAGATTTGAATTTATATGAGATTGCCCATCTGGGATATTTAGAAGTGAAACCCAATTCATTTTGCAAATCAATATCATTCACTTTAACAACTATACCATCTATTTCATATGGAAGCTTAGTTCTTTTCAAATCCCATTCATAAGTAAACTTTATAACCTGTTCGATAGTAGTATTTAACTTTATATCAGAGGATATGTTAAGACCCCATCTTTTTGCATACATAAGATTTTCAAAATGACTCTTACTTGGCAAATCATCACCCAATATATGATATAAAAAACACTGCAATGGTCTTTTAGCTACCTCACTAGTATCAAGAAGTTTTAAACTACCTGAGGCTGTATTTCTAGTATTTGCATAAGGCTCTAACCCTCTATCAATTCTATCTTTATTAATTTGAATAAGACCATTTATTGTTAAGAATATTTCACCTCTAACTACAAAATTTTTAGGATAGTTGCCATGTAATTTTAAAGGAATAGATTTTATAGTTCTTACATTAGCAGTAACATCATCACCTTTTGATCCATCTCCTCTCGTTAGAGCCTGAGTAAGTTCGCCATTTTGATAAGTTAAGCTTATTGAGACACCATCATACTTCAGCTCACTTACATATTCAAAACTAACATCTGTTAACTTTCTTAACTTATCATTAAAATCCATGAGATCAGTAGCTGAATAAGTATTACCTAAAGAAAGCATTGGATACTTATGTTTAACTGAATTAAATTTATTTAAAACAGAACCTCCAACCCTTTGAGAGGGAGAGTTTATATTAAAATAATCAGGATTTTTTTCTTCTAAAGAAATTAGTTCAGATAATAATTTGTCAAAATCAAAATCAGATATCGTAGGCTTGTCTAAAATATAATAGGCATGATTATGGGCATTAATTTCATCACGTAAGTATTCTATTCTATCTTTAATATTCATTAAACTACTTTTGGAGCGTAAGGTAAATGTGAATCATGTAAAATGATACTAAGATCACCATTTTCATCCCTTTTATATACAAATGAGTATTCAACTTTCTTTTCTAATCCATTTTTAATCATAAAATAATTTCCCATTGCTAAAGCAATATTTCCCTCAATTATAATACTAATATTTTCAAATCTAATTGATTCCCAACAAGATAAAGCAAAACCTTTATCTTCATTAAACTCTTGATTATCTCCAATAAAATAAGATAGTGCTGAAATTTTGTTAAGTCTAAACTGTGACTGTGACGCAAAAGTTGGTTTAAACAATACATCTCCATTTTTGAAATTGTAAAGTTTATCTAAAAATTCTTCTGCATATGAGATGTAATCTAGATTACTGTCAAATTTCTTTCCAATCTCAACTACACCATTTGACCATTTATGTTGTACCTGTAAAACCTCTTCTTCTGATATTTTCATTATTTATTTATATAATTAATATCAAAAATAACTATTTCCAAATAGCTTTAACCATTCTAATCTTATCGTTTATGTCTTTTTTCAACTCAATATCAACAAAACCAAAACCAGAAAGTAAGATTTTTATTTCTTTAGATAATTTAGGATTAATCTCAAAAAATAACACACCACCAATGTTAAGTGATTGTGTGGCTAATTTAGCGATTTTGTTATAAAAAACTAAGGGATTATTATCCTCTACAAATAATGCAATATGAGGTTCAAAGTTAAGCACATTAGTATTAATATAAATCTTCTCAGATTCTAATACATATGGTGGATTACTGACGATTACATCTGTTTTTTGTAGATTATTAACCGAAAATATATCCTTACAATAAAAATCAACACTAACATTGTTTAATGTGGCATTTTCTATAGCAATATTTATAGCATCGTTTGATATATCTATTGCTGAAACTTTAGAATTTGTAGCTTTTGCTAAAGCAATACTTATGCATCCACTTCCAGAACAGATATCAATTGCAGAATCAAAACTATCTTTTAAAACCCATTCAACCAATTCTTCAGTTTCAGGTCTTGGAATTAATGTAGAGTTATTTAATTTAAATTTAAGGCCATAGAATTCTGTTTCTCCTAAAATATACTGTATTGGCTTTTTCTGCTTGAGTTCATTAATTATGAATTTAATTTTATTTAGATTATCATTTTCAAGTGTTTTGGAAGAATTTATAATACATTCAGAGCGATTAAAACCAAGAATATATTCAATGCTTATGTATGCAATACTTACAATTTCTTGATCATCATATAAATTAGATAGTTCACTTTTAAATCTAGGAACAATATTAGATAAAATTTGCATACTACAAATATATTCAATTTAGTACTTTTGACGTATGCAAGAACATGAATTCTTCATCAGAAAATGTATAGATTTAGCAAGAAAAGGTAATGGATTAGTTTCCCCTAATCCGATGGTAGGAAGTGTAATTGTACATAAAGGTAATATTATAGGAAGCGGTTATCATCAAAAATTTGGGTGTAATCATGCTGAAGTTAATGCAATCTCTAGCGTAAAAGATAAAAAGCTACTAAAAGAATCAACGCTTTATGTAAATCTTGAACCATGCTCCCATTTTGGAAAAACACCACCATGTGCAGACTTAATTATTAAATCAAGAATTCCAAAAGTTGTAGTTGGTTCAAAAGATAGTTTTTCTTTAGTATGTGGCAAGGGTATTGAAAACATGAAAAAAGGTGGAGTCAAAGTGATATTAGGAGTTTTAGAAAAAGAATGTAGAGAATTAAATAAAAGGTTTTTTATATCTCAAGAAAAGAAAAGACCTTATGTTATTTTAAAATGGGCTGAAAGCAGTGATGGATTCATTGCGCCTGATTTTCAGCCAGAATCTTTTTGGATGACGTCAAAAGAATCCAAATTATTAGTACATAAATGGAGATCACAAGAAGACGGTATACTAATTGGTAGAAAAACTGCAGAATTAGACAATCCAAGACTAACTACGCATTTGGCTGAAGGAAAAAATCCTGTTAGAATAATTATTGACAGTAAACTCAAATCAAATATAAAACTGAATATCTTTAACGATGATGCAAAAACTATCATTTTAAATAAACAAAAAGAAGAAAGTATTGGAAGTAATAATTATATTAAAATTGAATCTAATTCATCAATTATAGATATACTAGAAACATTAAATAAAGAAGATATTAATTCCATAATTGTTGAGGGAGGAACAACAACTATTCAACACTTTATCAATTCAAATCTTTGGGATGAAGCAAGAATATTTATTACACATCATGAGCTTTTTCAAGGTAGAAAATCACCATCAATTGACAAAAAAAATTGGAATGAAAAAAAAATTGGAACAGACTCTCTAATTACACTTCAAAATGATTAATATAATATACACTACTCTTCTTTTTAACATATTAATAATTGCATTTAAATTATTCGATAGATACAATGTTAACAACCTACAAGCACTAACAGCTAATTATATGACAGCAGCATTTTTGTCATTTTGTTTTATTAAAACAGATTTTTCATTTAGTGAAGTTTTACAATCAGATTGGATACTACATGCTTTTTCTATTGGTTCACTATTTATAATTGTTTTTTATTTTTATTCAATTGGAATTCAGAAAGCTGGTATATCAATTACAACTATTGCAAATAAAATGTCATTGATAATTCCTGTCTCAGCAGCTTTATTATTATATCCTGAAAATAATTCCTTAGATGTTGTAAAAATATTTGCATTTTTCTTGGCAATACTTGGTATATATCTTGCGACAACTGATGTTGGAAAATTAAAGATTAACAGAAAATATTTATGGCTTATAATTTTTGTATTTCTTGGGCAAGGAATTTCTGATGCAATTTTTAATGATTTTGCTCAAAGATTCTCCAATTTATTAGACAATAGTAGTTTTCTTTTTTTCATGTCATTATTTATATCTGCTAGTATTAGTGGATTAATAATAATTTTTCTAAAGGATAAATTCAGTAACTTTCAAGCTAAGAATATTATATGGGGTATTGCTTTTGGGATTCCAAACTTCTTTTCATTATTATTTTTTTTAGAAGCACTAAATGACGGTTCAATTCCAAGTTCAATAGTTTTCCCTATAGTAAGTATGCTTATTGTTATTTCTTCATCTTTAATAGGATTATTTTTTTTTAATGAGAAGCTAAGTAGGAATAATTGGATTGGGATATTAATTGCAACCATATCTATTTATCTATTATCAAATTAATGAATATTGATAGATATAAAATACTTAAACCACAAAATCCAGGTTTCTTTAAAGATAAAGGCAGTCGATTTATTTCCTACGCATTTAATATTAAAAATGAAATCGAAGTTAGTGGGTGCATAAATCTAATTAAGAAAAAAGAAAAAAACGCACAGCATTATTGCTATGCATATATCTTATGTCCTAATAAAGAAATCTATAAATTTAATGATGACGGAGAACCTAAATACTCAGCAGGAAAACCAATACTAAGTCAAATCAAATCTAATGACTTAACTAATACCCTCATAATAGTTGTTAGATATTTTGGTGGTATAAAGCTTGGCACTTCTGGTTTAATAAATGCATATAAGTCTGCATCACTTGATGTTATATCTAAATCTAATATATTAATTCAAATTATAAAGAGTGTATACGAAATATCATATAACTATCAATATATGAATGATGTAATGAGAATTATAAAAGAACATAAAATAGAGATCTTAAAGACAGATTTTCAAGTACACTGTAAATTATTATTTGCAGTAGAGAAAAGCAAGGAGAAAGAACAAATAAATAATTTTAAAAAAAATCATAACATAATGATAAATCATATAAAAACTATATAATGAAACTATTAAAAAAAATGTGTTCAATACATTCTCCATCAGGAGAGGAATATAATTTATCACAGTTTTTATTAAATTATATTGATGAAAATAAAAAAACTTGGAAAAATATTCCAAAAATTTATATTGGAGATGCATTTCAAGATAATATTATTTTGGTGTTTGGGAAGCCAAGAACAGCAATTTTTGCGCATCTAGACTCTATTGGATTTACAGTGAAATATAATAATGAAATTATTAAAATTGGAGGACCAGTTTCTAATGAAGGAATAATTTTAGTTGGAGAAGATTCTTCAGGCAAAATTGAAGGTAAAATAAAAAGAAAAAACGATAAATTATTTATTGACTTTAATAGATATATTGATCGAGGAACCTCACTAACTTTTAAAATGAATTTTAGAGAAAAAGGCAATTATATTCAATCATGCTATTTAGACAATAGATTAGGAGTTTGGAATGCATTAGAGCAAGCAAAAACACTTGAGAATGGAATAATTGTATTCTCTTCATGGGAAGAGCATGGAGGAGGTTCAATTGGTTACCTTGGTAAATTTATTTATGAAAAATACAATGTAAAGCAAGCATTAATTTCAGATATAACCTGGATAACTGAAGGAGTTAATCATGGGAAAGGATGTGCTATTTCACTAAGAGATAGTGGCATACCAAGAAAATCATATATAAATAAGATCTTAGATATTATTATTCCCTCAAACATTCCATTTCAATTAGAAGTAGAAGATGCTGGAGGAAGCGATGGCAATAGCTTACAGAAAAGTGAATATCCATGGGATTGGTGTTTTATTGGAGCAGCTGAAGATAATGTCCATTCCCCTGATGAGAAAGTGCATAAAGAAGACATAAAATCAATGGTCAATATATATAGTGAATTGATGGAAAAACTATAGTTAAAAAAACTAATCAACTATAAATATTTAAGACAAAGCTAGCTTATATGCATCTAAAGCTCTTTTGCGTGCAAAGTTATGATCTACTATATAATCAATATATGTATCTGGATCATAGTTTGGGATCCACTTCTTTACATATAGAAGATCTTTATCAAATTTCTTTTGTTGAGTAAATGGGTTGAAGATTCTAAAATAAGGTGCAGAATCACAACCTGTACCAGCAGCCCATTGCCAATTACCATTATTTGATGACAATTCATAATCTAATAGTTTTTCACTAAAATATTTCTCACCCCATTTCCAATCAATTAACAAATGCTTACATAAAAATCCTGCAACAATCATTCTAACTCTATTATGCATATATCCTGTTTGATTTAACTCTCTCATTCCTGCATCTACAATTGGATAACCAGTTTTTCCATCGCACCAATTTTGAAATTCAGTCTGATCATTTCTCCAAATAATATTATCATATTTCCTCTTAAAATTAGAGTCTTTAACAAATGGATAATGATAGGTAATCATCATGAAAAACTCTCTCCAAATAAGCTCAGATAAAAAAACAGAATCATTTTCGCCCAATAGATTTAAAATATCTCGTAAACTAATTGTGCCAAATCTTAAATGTACACCGAGAAAAGTACCTGAATTTAAAAAAGGGAAATCTCGATTTTCAGCATAATCTTTAATAGATTTTTTGTTAAAATCTACTACGTCAATATTAGATTTTTCAAAACCTAATTTATCAAATGTAGGAAATTGAAAATTTATCTTGTGAAAGTTAGGAATACTAATAAATTCAGAAGAAGAAATAGAATTTTGCTTAAATTTTAATAACCATTTATTTTTATAGGGTGTATATACTGTGTATGGATCTCCATTATCTTTTAATACCTCATTGGGGCTAAAGATAACATGATCTTTATACTGGAAATGCATTATTTGATTTGATTCTAAAAGAGAAGTTATTTTAGCATCCCGATCTATTCCATATGGTTCATAATCTATATTGGAATACACCTCTTCTATTTCATAATTTTTAATTAATTCAAGAAATACTTCGATTGGTGTACCCTTTAAAATTAACAAAGAAGAGTTAACTTTTTTCAATGAAATATTAATTTTATTTAAATGCTTATAAATAAAACTAATTCTTGCATCATTACTTGGTAACTTTAATGTAATCTTATCATCAAAAATAAATATTGCTATTACTGGATTTTTAGATGCTAAAGCAGAGTTAAGACCTATATTATCATTAATTCGAAGATCTCTTCTAAACCAAAAAACATTAACCTTCATTACAAATTATATTTTCAAAGAAGATATACCTCCATCTATATTTAAAATCTGTCCAGTCACCCAAGAAGATTTCTTAGATAATAAAAACTCAATTGCGTTTGAGATATCTTCAGGATTACCTGTTTTATTTAAAGGATGTCTACTATTCATTTGTTCTTGCTGTTTTTCATTTCTAAAGAAACGCTCAGAAAGCTTAGTATTTACTAACGAAGGAGCGACACAGTTAACTCTAACTTTTGGAGCCCATTCAGCCGCAAGACTTCGAGCTAAAGCTTCTAAAGAAGACTTACACATAGATATTGAAGAATGAAATGGCATTCCAACACTTGCTGCAACAGAACTTATAAAAACAACAGATGCACCAATAGTTAACTTTGATTGATAAAATTTAAGTATATTTAATACTCCTAGTACATTAATATCATAATCCTTTTTAAATTCATCCATACTTAATCTCTTGAATGGCTTTAGATTAATAGATCCTGGAAAATACACAATACCATCAATAGAATCAATTTCTAAAAATGTAGCTGGATCAAGAATATTAAAATTATCTATTGAAGAAAAATCTGAGTTTGAACTTAGACTAATAAATTCATAATTACTGGAAAAATTATTTTGCAATGACTTTGATATATCACTACTAGCTCCTACTAATAAAATTTTCATATTTTAAAAATTAATAAACATTAATATTCTTTACAACACCATCAACAATTATTGTGTCAACAAATAAAGAAAGATTAACATTATATTTATAAACTTGGTTTGGAACATTTAAATCATTCATGTAAAGCATATCTGAATAAGCTACAGTGCTGTCATTAATAGGATACGACTCACTTATAGAGAATAATACATCAGAGTCAACGCTTTCTAGTAAATTTACACCAAGACCATTTAAATTAAGCCTATATATACCACCTTCTGCGGTAAAAAAACAGCTACTATTATCATAATTTGGAACAAGGTTTTGTGCATTGTAGATGCCAGAAAGTAAATTTGTACTGTAAACTTGATTGTTGTATTGGTTAACGTCTGATATACTTGCCTGAGTATTAATTGTAGAGCTTGCATATTCATAAACTCCTTTACATAAAACTTTTAAATTACCACTTGAAGAAATTACTGCAGAGTTTGGGTTGTCTCCAACAATTAAACTACCATCAAAATCTGCTAGTTCAACCAAACTATCTTTGTATTCTATTGAACAAATTGTAGAGTCTTTAATATCTGTTGAAAGACCTCCACCATTTAGTACAAATGATTTATATGAATTACTAATTATGAAAACTGGCTTAGTACTATCTCCTGTCTCAATATCAGATGTAATTTCCATTCTATCGAAATCAACAATCTTAGCTTTAGCATCATCTTTATCCGCTACCAAAATTCTATTACTAGGGCTTAAAAAATCAAAATCTACAGGATTTATAAAACCATTAATAGTTCCTAAATCTTTAAATGAATCTAAATCAACAACTGAAAGATAGTTTTTTGCTAAGATATATGCTCTTCCTGCGTAGAATTTTATCTTTCTTGGATCATTTAATGTAATATTATTTACTGAATTGTAAATCTGATTTTCTACTTTAGGTAAAGAGTCTAAATAATTATAAAAATTAACTCCAATATCAGTAACAATATACATACCTTCACCATACTTATCTTCAAATGTAGGATCAATTGGGTCATCTTTCTTACAAGATGTAACAACTAAAATTGCTAATATTAATAATTTTGAAATTTTCATATTATTTTTTCGTAAAGATAAAAAAAGGAGAATATATACTCAACTCTTTTATTTAATTTTTATGTTAAATTAGTTAAAGCAATATCCTCCTGGAATAATACCAGTTCTTACAGAATCTACAACATTGCCATCAACTGCATATCTATAAGACCAACCTTGCTGAACATAATCAACAGCATCTGTTCCATAAATATAATTATTATTAAATCCTAAAGANTAAAAACTTCTATTAATTAAAGGAACTGTTGGNAACATATTATCTCCAATATTAAAAGAATAAACTGCTGTAGANNATGAACCATCAGANTAATATAAAGTNGTTCCAGCATCATTAATTATTAAATNNTTTGGNTGATTNCCAACTGGAAAAGNAAAAGAGGAAACAANAACATTATTTTCAATTTTAACTAAGCTNCCAGCTGTTTCAGAAACTACATTCCAGTTAGCATCATACTCAGTATATCCTCCAGAAAGAACCCATATATCACCGCTATAATCAACTACTGCAGAATTAGGTTTATCTCCTACTGTGAGTGTTGTCTCAACAATATCTGAACTAGTATTAATTACAGAAACAGTATTATCAAGTCCCCAACCTCCAACATTACAAACATATGCATAACCATTACTCTCAACAATTGCTTCAGGCCCAGTACCACAGGTAATAGTTGATGTTACAGAATTAGTATTTAAATCAACTACTTGAACTCCATTAATACCCCAGTCAGAAACATATGCCTTTGATTCACCAACAGAAGTTATAAATCTTGGAGAACTAACATTAATAGTGCTAATATAATTCATAGAATCAACATTAGCTACCTCAATTTTAGAAGAATTATTAACCACTACATAAGCATTATCATTAATAATAGACATAGACTGAACTATATCTCCAAGTAAAAATGAGTTGACTGATTGAAAAATATCATTTTCTATTGTCCCATACTCATCAACAAAGGAGATCGACCCATTTCCAGTTCCAAAATTCCCTTCATTTGTTATAAAGTACCCATTATCATATGCTGATTCATTGGATGGAATATCTATTTCATCTTTAGTACAACTAGAAATAAATATAGACAATAGAATCATAGAATTTAAAATATTTAATTTTTTCATTTTAGTTTTCATTTTAGTTTTCATTTTAGTTTTCATTTTAGTTTTAGTTTTAGTTTTAGTTTTAGTTTTAGTTTTAGTTTATAGTATAATTTATTGTGCAAAGAAATTCTCTTCCTGGATTTGGATAATTCTCATAAGTTTGATAAGATTTATTCATTAAATTTTTAATTTTTAATTCGATGTTAATAGGAAGCAATTTTATTTTAGTTTTTGCTGTTAAATGTGATATCAAATAACCATCAAGGTATCGGTCGTTTTCATAACCATAGCTTGTAATAACCTTATCAGTGAATGACTGATTAAAAATAAAATGAATTTCTTTGAAATTAAAATCAAGAATAAGATTTAATTTATTTAATGGAACATAACGTAATTGTTTTCCTGTTGAAATATCAAATTCAGAAGCAGAATAATCACTAATAGATTTAGTAAAACAGTAATTTGCATTTAAAGAAATTTTATTCAGATCAACACTAAATCCTGATTCCATTCCATTATTTTTTACCTTTTGAATATTTTGGGGTGTCCAGTCTCCATTTTCTAATGTTTGCCATGAAATCATATCAGAAATGTTCATGAAATATATTGTTGAGTAAAATCTATAGTTAGATTTAGCATAATCAATGCCAATTTCTTTACTTAGAGAATTCTCACTAGAAAGATTATTATTACCATAGGCATTTCCTGATTGCCAATATCTATCATTAAAACTTGGCAAACGGAAATTAACATTAATTCTTCCTCTTACCTTCACATCTTTATACACTTTATACTCTAGAGCTAAAGAAGGAATTAATGGAACCAAAAACACATCATGCCATTCTTTACGTAAAACAGTACTTATTTTTATTTTATCGGTATCAAATTGAATGGTAGAAAAAACTGCTAAATTTTTCTCAGCTTTAAAAATTCCGCCATAATTATTGTTTTCAATAAGATTGTTTGAGAAAACACTACCAATATTTAACATTAAGTTTTTCTTGAAAAGCTTTAAATTAAGATCGGTGATATAACTCTCTGAAATAAAAAAACTATTAATGTCTTTTGATAGTTCTGTGTAATTAAAATCTTCTTTTAAATA
>NYTT01000003.1 GCA_002683775.1 Flavobacteriales bacterium | reverse complement strand
ATTTATAAGTAACACCACTACCTATAATCAACTCACTTTCAGCTTCATTATTAGAAAAATAAATGGTTGGGTGAAGTTCTATGTTATTACTCAGTATTTTTGAATAGGATGAGTGTAAAATATATTTTGGAGATAAATAAACCTGTTTTGTTGAATAAAAAGATTGTCTAGGCTTATTTAAATGATAGGCAGAAAATCCACTAATTAGTTTGGAACTTTTAGAGAATTGAGATGTTGTTGAAAAACCAAAACTGAAATCAATAAAGGAAAAGTTTCTGAAATCTAGAAACTCATCTTCATTAAAAATAAGTTCATCATAATTAAGTGATCTATTGTAAAACGAAGTTTGAATTCCAACTGCAAAAATCCTTTTTTTAACTTTTATTGATCGACTAAGTAATAATGAAATACCATCTGTAGAAAAATAAGCATCGCCTCCCTCATCATTTAATAATGTAGCGCCAATAGAAATATTCTTATATAAATTCTTAGCATTAAATGAAATTAATAAAGTTTTAAATGGTGTAGAGACACTGGACCACTGCGACCTTCTTTGTAAATTAATCTCATAATCATTTTCCTGAAAATGCATTAATGATGGGTTAGTTGTAGATTTGGAAAAATGGAATTGTGAAAAATGTACATCTTGTGCTAACATAGTGCCAGAAAATAATATGCAGAAAAAGACAATAGGCTTTCTCATCTAATTAATGTTATATTTCCTTTGTGAAAATATTGCTTGCCACCAATACATTTTAAATTTAAGTAGAAATGAAAAACTTGAGGAGGCAATTTTGTATCTTTAAAAGATCCATTCCATTTTTTGTTAATATCATCAGAATTGAATACTTGCTGACCAAGTCTATTAAATATTTCTAACTTAAAATCAGTAATAAGATTATCATTATCTGTAATAAAATAAGATTCATTCTTACCGTCATTATTTGGAGAAAATGCATTTGGTATTTTAATTTTTGTAACATCACAGAATACACCATCTACACGTATACAAATAGAGTCTTTAATGGCACATCCAAAGTTATTGTAAACTTCAAAATCATAACAGGAAGTATTTGTTGGTATAAAAACTTGATTTAAGTTATCATTAAAATCAAACCAATTAATTTTATCCTCTGTATAAACTTGTATAGCTATTGTTTCGCCTTGAAAAACAATAGTATCTGAAATTGAAATAGAATCAATAATAGGATATGGATTTACATTAATATATATAGAATCTTTAAGTATACAACCATCTACACTGACAACCTCAACAACATACCATTTGGAGATTTCTGGAGAATCATAGAAGTCAGATAAATTAAGATTATTTACATTCCAATTATAAGAAATTAATGGAAGTGTGGGGTTTTGATTTAACACGCCAATCAAAGTAGAATCGCCTTCACAAATATCATTTCCAATAATATTTATGTTTATCATATCAGGTAGCACCTCAATACTGTCTATTTGTGAACAAATACTGTCAGAAACTTGAATGTAAAAAATATCAGGACTATATACCAAAAGGCTACTAGAATCACTTAAAATTTCAGAGAAAAAAGGATTAGAAGACCAAAAAATAGAATTAATATTATCTGAAAAATTAGCATTTAGTAAAATGGGGTCAGAACAATAAATAGTGTCATTGCCTAAATCTAAATCAATAGTATTCACTAAGATATTTTGAATTAATGTATCGGTACAACTCCCATTAGATATATACAAAGTATATTGAATAGTTGAATCAGTGTCGCAAAATGGATTTGAAATATCATTTGTGCTCAGAGAAATGTTTGGTATCCATGTATAATTAATAGCCATATCATTTAAAGGTTGCAATCCAATTTGAAACTGTTCATTTGGACATTTAATAATATTTGGAATAGAATCTGATGTATTAGACAGAATATAAATTTGTTTTACTACAGTATCTGAAACATTACATGTACTATTATCAGTAGCAATAAGTGTAACATTAAATAAACCTCCTTGACTATAAGTGTGTGATGGATTTTCAACATTTGTAGTAGAAAGATCTCCAAAATCCCATACATAACTTACAGAGGAGTTGGAGTTAGTTAAATTATGAAATATTAATGTTGAATCACATCCAATCCAATCAGTGTCAAAATCTGCTATAACCATAGGAAAATCAAAGTTGAATTTAAAAACTCCATTATTACAATTTAAACTATTATTTAAAGTAGAAACGGCACCTGGGTTAGGCTCAATAGGAAAATCTGAGTTCCCACCACATCCAGCGCAAACTGATTGATAAATAACTCCTTTCTTATCAAATCTACTCGTTCCTCCATCGACATGTTCATTACTTAAACTGCCACCAAAATATGTTGCATATTCTAACGAACTTAATAAATCGTCTAAAACCATTAAATAAATATCATTTCCATCCGTAGTTTGTTGATATGCACTGTCGCTAACAGGTAGGTTTAATGTCGACAATTGACCCCCAAGGTTGGAACCCCATCCTGAAACATAAACTTTATCACAAACATCAACTAAAAAAGCTGTAGGAGATATATCAGGCGTTCCTTTTCCTGTTCCAATCGTTGTAGATCTAATCAGAGTAGTTAAATCAGAATTAAGAACTGAAATAAATTGCCCCCCATTTGTCACATAGTAGGGGGCATTATAAATTAATGAGCCTTCGGTATCTTTAGTTTGACCAAAAAGATAAATATTGTTAGAACTACCAATTTCAACAAAATATGATTGATCATATCTGTTTGTGCCAAAATAGGAAGAAGACAGTAATTGGTCTCCCTTTGTCGACACTTTTGAAATAAATCCGTCTGAACTTAAACTATCTTGGAATAATGATTGATGTACATTTGGTGTAGTTGGAAAATCATTTGAAGATGTGCCACCAGTAACATAAATATCATCATTATTATCAATAGCTAAAGAGTAAATAGCATCATCATTAGATCCTCCTAAAAAGGTACTCCAAATTATTGAGGTTAACTGATTGTCCATTTTAATTATACATCCTTCTTGTCCGCCAGCATTAAAATTTTGAAATCCGTTTATAGATGGAAAATCAGAAGACTGAGTACATGTAGCTATATATATGTTATTTTGCTGATCTATATCTATTTCACCCCTTACCTCATCAGCATAATTATACTTTAGAGCGGGAGCGGTGTTCAAACCATCATTTCCTGAACCCCCAATAAATGTTGATGCAAGTAAGTTACCACCTCCAGTACTAAGACGACTTACAAATAAATCTGAACCATTTGGAAAAGAAACTCCGATTCCAGAAGGAGAAAAAGCTGTCCCACCATTGAAATTTTGTTGAAAGGCATTTAATGTGGACGGAAAATCTGAAGATGCTGTAGAGCCAAACACAAATAATTCATTAGATGAATTTACAATCATTGAGTGTGGCAAATCATCCAGTGACCCTCCTAAATACGTTGAATAGATTCGTTGAGTTCCACTAGTATCATATTTTGTAATTGCTATGTCTGTACCTCCTGCATTGTTAGCATAATTGATTTGGTAAGCACCTAAAGTGGTTGGATAGCCTGTTCCAAAAGCAGTACTTCCTGAATATAAAAACCCTAGATTGTCATATGTCGCTGTATATCCAAAATTATCTGTAGTACTTCCAGAATAAGTTGAAAATTCTAAAATCGGGTCTATAATCAAATTATAATTATTGTCAAATCCATCGGGGAAGTAATATGAAAGAGTTTTTTCTTTTAAACGATATTCGCATTTAACTTTTTCTACAACATTATTTATTATTTGATATGCATAAGGCTTGTGTTCGATAATTTTATTTATTGATGTAGTGATATGTAGATTTCCATTTTTCAATAAAATATCATTTATACCATCATAGTGTATTTTTATCAAATCAGGATCTGCATTGGGAGCTATGTTAAAATCAAATTTTAAATTATCGTCTGATATATAATATTTAATATCAATACCATTATAGATGTTAGACTGAATAAGAGATTTAAAAGACCTAACACCTGATGCCCAAAAAGACTTATCACCAATAAAATAATTTTCATAGTATTCACTAGGTTCATTCAAAAAAAATCTTGATGTAGAATCAGAATTAAGAAAATTAACATGATAAGAATATGCATCAATTAAGTTATTATGCTTAATCAAATCATGTCTATCTTTTAACTGTTGTGCAGAATAAAAAACAAATTTTGCACCTCCTTTTTCTATAAACATAGAGCCTGATGGCAAAGCTACTTTTGCAATTACTTTGACAGGAAATTGACCCTTATTTTCAATAAAAGTATTTTGTGCATCTGCATTTATCCCACATAAGCAATATACAAATAGCTTAGTACAGAGATAAAGTCTACGCATATCAATAAGTATTATTTAAAATATTCATCAAGCTATCTTTAACTGTAAAATATTCCTTTTTGTTAGACTCTTGAATAGGATCACCAGGGGGAAGTTTTTGCATATAAGGATCTACTTGTTTGCCATTTTTCCAAAACCTGTAGCAGACATGTGGTCCAGTTGCCAATCCAGTACTACCAACATAACCGATTGTCTCTCCTTGCTTAACATAAACGCCTTTTCTAATCCCGGGCTTAATCTTTGACATATGAAGATATTGAGTTGTATAAGTTCCGTTATGTCTAATCTTAACATAATTTCCATTATTTCTTGTTCGACCTGCAACTTGTACGGTTCCATTTGCAGTACTCATAATAGGTGTGCCTCGTGGAGCGGCATAATCAGTTCCAAAATGTCCCTTCCATTTTCCTGTAACAGGATGCTTACGATTTTTACTGTAACGAGAGCTTATTCTATAAAAATCTAATGGAGCTTTTAAAAATGCTTTTCGTAAAGTTCTTCCTTCTTCATCAAAATACTCTCCAAAATTCTTATTAGCTTTATAGTAAAATGCATAAAAACTTTTATCTTTATGTATAAATTCTGCAGCTAAAATATTACCAATGCCTATGTACTCGCCATCAATATAATTATTTTCATAATATACAGTAAAGGCATCTCCTTTTTGTATTTTAAAAAAATCAATCGTCCATGCATAAATTTCAGATAGCTGTATAGAAACTCTAGGGCTTACTCCCAAATTTTCTACAGCTTCTGAAAGCGAGGAGGTAATCTGACCAGTAGATTTTTTGAGCTTTGTTATAATTTCCTTTTCACCCTTATATACATCTATCTCATCTATCATATCAACTACAATATATGTAGTTTGAGATTCTTCATAAATAAAGTAACATGCTTTTTCAATGGAGTCTTTAGAGTTAATAACAAGATATTTCTTGCCTGGATTTACACGTCTAACATCAAATATTTCTTTTGATTTTAAAACAATTTCTGCAATTTTTTGATGATTAATATGATTTGCGTAAAGAATTTCTCCAAGAGTTTGACCATTTTTAACAACACCATGAATTAAGTTAAAACTATCTACCAAAATCCCATACTCGTATACGGGATCAGTGATTTCAATTTGCGGTTCGTTATCCAATAATTTACTCTTACTATTATTAAGATTTGTTAAAATAAATAATAAAGAAATAACTATTAAGATTAGTCCAACTGATTTTTTCATTTTGCTAATTTAGTTATTTACGATTTTTATTCTAATTTATCTTACTTAATTATTGATATCGGATACTTATTGTTTTTACACTCTGAAATAAGAGCTTTTATTGTTCCTGCCCATATCTCTGTCTCTACTTTTATTAAAAGATGATTGTCGTCATCGGAAATCCATATTTTCATTTTTTCTCCATCTTGAAAAACTCTTCCTTCTTGCATCATTGGTTTAAAAACAAGACAATTAACTACTCCAAATTCAGTTTTAACTTTATCAATACCAATATAAGTAATCTCTAACAAATAATTTTCCTCGTCCATAAAAATGGGAACAAAAAATGAATTGTTAATTTCAAGACTATCTTTACTAAATGTACGTGCAAAAAATAAGGCCGATAACATATCTTGTGTATGTGCCGGGATGGAGTAAATAGTATCTTTTACATAAACTACTGTATCATTATGATTAAAATTGTATGCTTGTTTTTTCTTATACCCACCCTCATTTATGTCTCTTATAAATTTTAATGGTAAAACTGTAGAAGTATCTAAAAATGTCTCATAGACATCTCTCACTTTAAAAAACCAATCAAAAAAAGGGGCCGTTCTTCCTTTTCCTACAATATGAAATGTGTTAATATCACTTATGACTTTATTGCTCAGAATCTCAAGTTCAGCAGAACCAACGTTAATACCTTCAAAGGTTAAATTAAAAGACGAATATTCACCAACAACATAAGGCAAATTATTTTGTGAAAAAACATATATAGGAAACAAAAAAAGTATTAATAAATATCTCATTTAAATACAAAAATAAAAAAAATCTATTTTGAAATAATGCTGGAAAAAGAAAGTAATTCGGCTTCTTTAAAATGATTAGCCATTATGTGCAACCCTATTGGCATACCATTACTATGATTAGCCAAAGGCAATGAGATTGCAGGATTTCCTGATAAATTAGCTTGTACGGTAAAGATATCCTCTAAATACATTACAGTAGGATCTTTATACTTTTCTCCAATATCAAATGCGGTGTGAGGTGTAGTAGGAGAAATAACAAAATCATAATTAAGAAACAACTCGTCAGTCTTTTGCTTGATAAGTCTACGAATTTTTTGAGCTTTAGTAAAGAATGCATCATGATAACCAGCACTTAAAACAAAAGTTCCAAGCATAATCCTTCTTTTTACTTCTTCTCCAAAACCTTCTGATCTAGAATTAATATAACTGCTTTCTAAATCAGTTATATTTTCAGATCTATAACCATAATGCACTCCATCATATCTAGCTAAATTAGAGGATGCTTCGGCTGTACTTATTACATAGTAAGTAGGTACAAGTAAATCTAAATAAGGAAAAGAAACTGGTTCAACAATATTCCCTTTTAGCTTTAAATCATCTATCTTAGATATAATTAATTGCTTTATCTCTGCATCTAAACCATTGCTTTCTAAACATTCTTTTATGTATGCTATTTTTTTTGGTTTAACATTAATATCTAGAGCTGAATATTGATCAACTTTTTTAGATGATACCGTGCTATCAAATTCATCTTTTCCCGAAATGACTTCAAGTATTAAAGATGCGTCTTTAACATTATTTGCTAGTGGACCTATTTGATCAAAAGATGAAGCATAAGCAATCAAACCATGTCTTGATACTCTAGAGTAAGTTGGTTTTAAGCCAACTATACCACAAAATGCTGCAGGCTGTCTTATTGATCCGCCTGTATCACTTCCAAGTGCAGTCAAACAAAGTCCGGCAGTTACAGCTGCAGCCGAACCTCCAGATGAACCTCCTGCAACTTTAAAAACATTTAGTGGATTTTTAACGGGACCATACATAGTATTTTCATTTCCAGAACCCATAGCAAATTCATCGCAATTAAGTCGGCCAATAATAAGAGCATCTTCATCGATTAGTCTTTGAAGTGAAGTAGCCGTATATAGAGATTCAAAATCATTTAAAATTTTAGAAGCTGCCGACACCTTATGGTTTTGATAACATAAATTGTCTTTAATCCCAATAACCATCCCCGCCAGTTTTCCATATTTTCCACTGGATATTTTTTCGTCAACTTTTTTTGCATTAGCCAACACTTCATCATGATAAACCTCTACAAATGCATTTATATCAATCCGTTCTTGTATTCTATCTAAATAATTTTGTACTATGGAAACGCATGTAACATCTCCAGAAATAAGTGCTTTTTTTAAACTACAATAAGAGCGAAAAGGTGTAGTAATTGTATTCAATTAATCTTCCTTATTTTCATTAATCTCATTCTTTCCTTTCTTAAATTCATTTATCCCTTTGCCTAATCCTCTCATAAGTTCAGGAATTTTTTTACCTCCAAAAAGTAGTAATATTGCTATTACTATTAATATTATTTCGGGTCCGCCAAAAGTAAAAAGTAAAATTGATTTCATAATTTATGTATTTAATTCTATTGCAAATTTATTCTTTTTGAGTTAATATGCATTATACAGCCAAATTGAAGGGTTTGATTTTTCATATCCTTTCCATATCTCAAAATGCAATTGTGTTTTATTATCTTCTTCATGAGTTAAGATAACACCGATTTTCTCCTTGGAAAAAACTTTTTCTCCAGCCTTAACTGTCACCTCTTTTAAACCAGAATAAACACTATAATACTCCCCATGATTAATTAGTATTGCTTTACCCTCTCCCTTTATAAAAAATATTCTTGAGACAGTACCATCAAATACAACTCTAACATCAGCATTCTTATCAGTAGCTATATTAATTCCATTGTTAAAGGTTTCAATACCAGCAAAGACTGAATGTTTTTGGGTTCCATATTTACCTATTATAATACCCTTCTTTAGTGGCCACGGAAGTTTTCCTTTATTATTTGAGAATTCCCTTGAAAGAGCTATAGCTTCAGGAGTTAAACTATAATTAGTGTTTTTTAAATCTTTAGATTTCGCTCTTGCAATCTCCTCCTCAATGATTTTTCTAATCTTATCATCAAGTCTTTTGGCTTTTTTTTGATTTTTATTAATCTCATTTTTAAACTTCTTCTCAGATTTAACAAGAGATGCAACTAAAAGTTTTTTTTCTTCTTTACTTTTATTAATACCTTCTAGCTCTATAAATTTTAGATTTGAAAGCTCTTTTTTACTCTTAGATTCTCTAATATAGTTCTCTTTTTGTAAAACAAGCGAAATGTTCTTATTTTTTAATTTAATAGTGCTTTTTTCTATTCTTTGAGTTTGATTCTTTCTAAATGTTGCATACTGCTTTAAATATAATATTCTTTTATATGCTTGGTTAAAATCAGTTGCTGATATAATAAAAACAATATTGTTCCTGCTGTCTTTTTGTTTAAAAGCAGCAAAAATCATTTTAGCATACTCATCTTTTAAGCTTTTTAATAATTGCTCCTCTTGTGTAATATCATTAATAGTTTTATTTATTGACTTTTCAGTTTTTGATATCTTTTTTATTAAAAGTGAAAGCTCTAGATTTAACGTTATTAAGAACTGTTCCTTTTTTTGAATTTGTGTTATCAATACGTTTAGATAGTCTAAAGATTTAATCTTGTTAGATTTTGTATTGTTAAGAAGATTGGTCGTGTAGTCTATTTCGTCAAGTATTTTTTGTTTTTGAATTTTTAATTCATCTTTAGATTGTGCTATCGCATCACAATAAAATAAAATAAAGACTATTACTAGTAACTTGTTAATGAATTTCATGATAGCTATTCGGTATATTAAATAAAATACTTGGATATTCATTAAAGTCAACTTTAGTATATATAATATTTGCATCTAAGTTGCTTTTTGATAATATACTTAGAGCTAACTCTCTAGGAAAATTATCAATATTATTATATTTCTTAAACGAAATGTTTATTAGGGAATCAAAATTAGTAATCTTAGCTTCTGTTAATCTAAATTTCTTGTCAAAATTATAACTTTCATTTTGACTAATTAATTGATAATTTTCATTCTTAATAGAATAGGTATAAGGTGAATTTGGATACGTAAAATTTGAGTATAGTATATACTGAAAAACATCAAAATTTAAATTAAATGCAATAATATCATGCAATTGAGATGTTGATTTTATGAAAAATGATTTTTCTAAACGATTAAGTAAATAAAGTGAGTCTGGGGTGAGTTTCGCTCTCAATAATTCGACTCCTATTACTCTTTCTCGAATAGATAGCCATATCACACTATCTTTTATCATTTTAAGATTAATATTAAATTTAGTTTCCTCATCATCAATAATAATAGAGGCTATTCCTTTTAAGTTGAGATGTTTATAATTTGGGTTATTTGAGTACGCTTGATCAATTATCTCAAAATCACTTTTTGGAAGATTATACTGGTTAAGATTTCTTATTTTTTTTGAACACGAGCTAAAAATAAACAAACCAATTATTAAATAAAACAGCTTATTCATAAAGATTCTTATTTNCTATTTTTTTTCTTAGCAATGTACTTCCCTCACCAATTTGACTAGCTTTAACCCATTGNTCATAAGCTTCGTTTATTTTTCCTGTCTTAAATAGAATATCTCCATAGTGCTCAACAACAACAGCGCTNCTNNCACTNCCGTTCTTAAGTGATTTTAAAATCCATTTNAANGCACCCTCAAAGTCATTTAATGAATATAAAACCCATGCGTATGTGTCCTGATAAGTGCTATTTGTTGAGTCTATATTATTACTAAGTAGCGACATCTCTTTTGCTTTTTCTAAATTAACCTTTCTTAATGATAAATAATAAGCATAATTGTTTAATACTATGGCATTATTTGGTTTGATGCTTAGTGCTTTCTCGTAAAAGGTATCAGAAAGTTTATGTTCTTTCAAAGTATGATAAATATCTGCCAATGATGAATAAAATTCCACAAGTAAATCTTCATTATCAATAATAAATTGTAATCCTAAATTAAAAGACTCTATAGATGCATTATAATTTTTAAACCATTTATTCGCTAGTCCATTAAAATAATAGAACAAAGGGTCCAAAGGAAAATACTCGAGAGCTTCAGAACTTGTAATTAACATCCCTTCAAAATCACTTAGTTCTGCCTGTATAAATAATGCTTGGCCCCACAACTGACTTTTAGATTTTTCAGTTTCTAGTATAAGTAGATACTGCTCTTTAGCCTTTTCGTAATTATTATCTGTATATAAAATATCTGCAAATACAGCACGAGCTTTTAAATCATCGGGATGATATTTAATTAAAATATCTGCAAGTTCATATGCTTGACTATTAATTTCATCATTAATTGCTAACAATTGATAGTATGAAATTAAAATGCTAACCTTTGTATCAATACTTAAGTTTGGGCTTTTAAATGCGAGTTTAAGTTCATCATATGATTTTTTATTATTACCATTTTCTCTATAATAATCTGCAAGTGTAAGATGGATTCTTCCGTTATTTGGAGAAATTTTTGATAATAACTGAAACAATTTAAAAGCCTTATCTTTTTCGTCATTTAAAAGATACAGTTCAGATAAAATTTCCATTACCTCTATATCGTCTGGAAAAAGCGATAAAAGATTTTGCAATTCAAGAATTGCTCCTTTGAGATCGTTAATTTCTCTATACAATTTATGCTTCTGCATAGATAGCATCTTACTAATTCCAATAACACCCTCCAGCTCATTGTAAACCTTTATTGCCTTTTTAAAATCATTAGAATAAATATATAAATCAGATAATTTAAAATAAAACTCATCATTAGTTGGTTGCTTAATAATTAATTTGCGATACTCAATAGCTGCTTTATTGAAATCACTAATATTAAATAATGTCTGAGCATATAATTGTAAATACCAAATATTGTCTTTATCCAACTTAATCGCTTTTTCAATTTGCTCAATAGCTAGCAAATAACTTTCATTTGAATTGTAGATGAGTGCAATTTCATAATGCGGTACTGGGCTGAGATTATTAATTTTAATAGCTTTAAAAAAATGCTTTAATGCACTTTCATAATCCTCTAACGCCTTAGATTTAAAACCATTAAATAAGTGAAAGTCAAATAATTGCTTATTCTTATCAGATATAGAATTTGATATTTTTTGGTTTTTTTCATTTTTGACTTCAGGGTAATGTGATTTCCATTGCGAAAAAGCTTGAAGTTGAAATGAAATTAAAAATACTATTAAAAAAAACTTTTTAATCATTTCACTCCAGTACTACCAAATCCACCACTACCTCTTTCTGAATTTTCTAGTGAATCAACTTCATTCCATATAGCTTGCTCATGCTTTGAAATAACCATTTGAGCAATTCTCTCCCCATCTGTAATAATAAAATCGTCATCTGATAAGTTAACCAAAATAACTCCTATCTCACCTCTATAATCAGCATCTATTGTGCCTGGTGAATTTAATACGGTTATTCCTTTTTTAAAAGCTAAACCACTCCTTGGCCTTACTTGCGCTTCATATCCTGGTACAAGCTCAATAAAAAGACCTGTTTTAACCAAAACACGTTGCATTGGCTTTAAAAGCAAATCTACATCTAGGTTTGCTCTTAAATCCATGCCCGCTGATAACTCTGTAGTGTACTTTGGTAATTTATGTTTAGATTTATTAATAACTTTTAATTTCATGGCTTAAGTTTTGATTAAGAAATTTTTTCTTTCTAATATGTATACAAATATGATAAATAGTAATAACAACAAGGAATTAAATATAGCATTATAATTTGTAAAATAAACAATGAAATATATGATCATCATAAAGATTATATAAACTAAAATTCGTGAGATTTGGTAGGGTATAGGAAAGTATTTTTTACAATAGTAATATGACGCAATCATCATACTAAAATAACACGCTAGTGTTGCCCAGGCTGATCCAACAAATCCTATTTTTGGGATTAGTAAAAAGTTAAGGGTAAGTGTGATAAGCGCTCCAAAAAGTGCAAAAAAAGCACCATAAATAGTTTTCTCTGTGAGCTTATACCAAATTGACAAATTAAAATATATACCTAAAAACAAATTAGCAAGTAGTAAAATTGAGACAACTACAAATCCTCTTTCATCATGATAATTTGATCCAAGAAACTTTATTATAATATCATAATAAACTATAGCTGCCAAAAAAATTATCGACATTACAATAATAAAATATTTCATTACATCCGCATAAATAACTCTATTGTTACTGTTTTTATGTAGACTAAAAAAGTAAGGTTCGGCTGCAAATCTAAAAGTTTGAGTAAATAATACCATTATAATAGATAATTTATAAAATGCTCCATAAAGACCTAGTTCATATACTGCAATATCTTGATCAATTATTAAATGCTTTAAGAGAACTCTATCAATAGTTTCATTTGTAATACCTGCTAATCCAGCTATGAGCAAAGGAAAGGCATATATCATCATTTTTTTCCAAAGTGAAAAATCAAATGAAAAAGTAGCCTTAAACATTTCAGGAGTTAAAAGTAATAGTGTGACAATTGAAGCTACTAAATTTGATATAAATATATATTCAATACCAAACTCTTTGTAAACGATAAAATACAAATTCAGTGCTATATTAATAGAAATATTAATTAGTTTAATTAATGAAAACTGAAGGGCGTGCTCCCTCTTTCTAAGTCTTGCAAAAGGGATTGATGAAATGGCATCAAAAGCAACAATGATAGCAAACCACTCAATATATTCGGTTAAAACTCCAGAACCAAGTAAATTAGAAAGTGAGGATGAATAAACAAAAGTGAGTGCAATAAAAATACAAGAGGTAGTAATTACAGAATAAAGTGCAGTTGAATATACTGATTTAATGTCCTCAGTTGTTTTGGTAAATCTGAAAAATGCAGTTTCTATTCCATACGTTAAAATAATAACTAAAAATGCTACATAAGCATACAGTTCAACAACAATAGCATATTCTTCAGGCAAAAAATAGCGTGTATAAAGCGGAACCAAAAGATAATTTAATAATCTTCCAACTACACTACTTAACCCATAGATAGCTGTTTGACCTAATAATTTTTTAAAGGGGTTCAATTTTAAAAATTTGGTTTTCTTTTTTGCATAAATGCGCTTGTGCCTTCAATAAACTCTTTGGATTCAAAGCAACTTCCAAATTCTTTCTTTTCCACTTCAAAACCATCAAGAGTTTTATTAAAACTTGCGTTAACAGATTTTATTGCTTTTGAAATAGCCATAGGTGAATTTCTTATAATCTTATTAGCAATTTTTTCAGCTAAAATCAAAAGATCTTCTTGTGCACAGACATGATTTACTAATCCCCATTGTAATGCCTCATTAGCGGATAACATACTTGCTGTTACTATCATCTCTAAAGCCTTTCCTTTGCCTACTAAGTTTGTTAATCGTTGAGTACCACCATAGCCAGGAATAACTCCTAATGTCACTTCTGGTAATCCAAGTTTAGAGTTGTCCGAAGCAATCCTAATATGACATGACATTGCTAATTCTAAACCACCACCAAGGGCAAACCCATTAACAGCGGCTATACATGGTATATTTAGGTTGTCTATTAAATCAAATAATAATTTTTGTCCGTTACGTGCTAACTCCTCACCTTCAATAGCACTAAAATGAGCAAATTCCTTTATGTCAGCACCAGCAACAAAAGCTTTATTTCCTGAACCTGTTAAAATTATAGCTCTAACTGAACTATCTTCTTGTACTTTATTTATAGCTACATTAAGCTCAAAAATTGTTTTGGCATTTAACGCATTTAACTGTTTTGGCCTGTTAATAGTAATATGGCATATGTTATTACTATTTAGAACAACTATATTTTTAAATTCCATTTATATGTTTTTCACAAATATAAAGGAATTCATTGTATTTAAAATAAAAACCCTCTTTGAAAAAAGAGGGTTTTATAAAAGTATAATTATTTTTTAATTATCCATTTAAGGCTTCTGCTCCACCTACAATTTCTAAAATCTCACCTGTAATAGCAGCTTGTCGAGCTTTGTTATAAGTAAGTGTTAATTCTTTTTTCAGTTCACTTGCATTGTCAGTTGCTTTATGCATTGCCGTCATTCGGGCACCATGTTCAGCTGCGTGGGAATCTAAAATCGCTTTAAACATTTGAGTCTTTAAAGATTTAGGTATTAACTCCTCTACAATTTCTTCTTTAGTTGGTTCAAATAAATAGTCTCCCACCGCCTGGGTATCATTTGATTCAGACTGTATAGGAAGGAAGTTCTCTGCCATAATTATTTGTGTAGCTGCATTTTTAAATTGATTGTATACAAGTACAACTTTATCAAAGCTACCTTCACGATATTTTTTCATAATATCATCAGCAATGGAAGATACGTTCTCGAAAGTTAAGTCGTTAAATAACTCATCATGACTTCCAATAATATTAAAATTATTTTTTGAAAAATGTTCAGATGATTTTTTTCCTATGGATAAAATACTGATTTCTTTATTCTTGTAGTGAACATTAATAAGTTCATATACTCTCTTAATTATATAAGCATTAAAACCCCCGCATAAGCCTCTGTTGGAAGTTATTGGTACAATTAGAACTTTGCTAATTTCACGCTTTGTAGAATAAACACCACCATCTGAAGAATCTAAAGAGGCACTAAGGCTTTCTAATAATTCTGTTAACTTATTTGCATAAGGACGCATCTTTACTATTGCGTCTTGAGCTCTCTTAAGTTTTGCTGCGGAAACCATTTTCATAGCAGATGTAATCTGCATAGTAGATCCTACAGAAGTAATTCGAGATCGTATTTCTTTTAAATTAGCCATTATTTGTTGGCATATTTGGATGATAAATCCGCTGCTACACTCTCAAGGGTTGCTGTTATTTCCTTAGTTAACATACCATCAGCTAACTCATCAAGAATATTCTGATGCTTTGAATGTAATAGCATAATAAAATCGTTTTCAAATTCTTTGATTTTATTAACCGGAACGTCCATCAACAAACCATTAGTTCCACAATAAATAATTGCAGCTTGCTCTTCGACTCTTAGAGGCGAGTACTGTCCTTGCTTTAAAATTTCAACATTTCTTTTGCCTTTTTCAATAACAGCATTTGTTGCGGCATCAAGATCTGATCCAAATTTAGCAAAAGCCTCAAGCTCTCTATATTGCGCTTGATCAAGTTTTAAAGTACCTGCTATTTTTTTCATTGATTTGATTTGAGCTGACCCACCTACTCTAGATACGGATATACCTACATTAATAGCTGGTCGCACACCAGATAAAAATAAGTTTGATTCAAGAAAAATTTGCCCATCTGTAATCGAAATAACATTTGTAGGAATATAAGCTGATACATCTCCAGCTTGCGTTTCGATAATTGGTAGTGCAGTTAACGAACCACCCCCTTTAACAATATTCTTTAATGAATCAGGTAAATCATTCATTTGCGCAGCAATTTTATCATCATTAATTACTTTCGCAGCCCTTTCTAGTAATCTTGAATGTAAATAAAACACATCACCAGGATATGCTTCTCTACCTGGTGGTCTTCTTAGTAATAAGGACACCTCTCTATATGCTACAGCTTGCTTAGACAAATCATCAAATACAATTAGTGCAGGTCTTCCAGTATCTCTAAAAAACTCTCCAATTGCAGCACCTGCTAAAGGAGCATAAAACTGCATAGGTGCAGGATCTGCAGCACTTGCTGATACAATAACAGTATATGCAAGTGCACCGGCTTTTTCTAAAGTGTCAACCAAAGCTGCGATAGTTGACGCTTTTTGACCAACAGCTACATATATACAAAAAACAGGCTCTCCTTTTTCATAAAACTCTTTTTGATTTATTATTGTGTCAATTGCAACAGCTGTTTTACCTGTTTGTCTGTCTCCAATAATAAGTTCTCTTTGTCCTCTTCCAACAGGTATCATAGCATCAACAGCTTTTAAGCCTGTTTGCAGTGGCTCGTTAACTGGTTGCCTATAAATTACTCCAGGCGCCTTTCTTTCAATTGGCATTTCATAAGTCTCACCTTTGATAGGGCCCTTTCCATCAATAGGATTCCCCATTCCATCAACAACCCTACCAAGCATTCCTTCGCCAACATTTAAAGATGCAATTCTTTTAGTTCTCTTAACGGTATCACCCTCTTTTATACCTTTTGAAGGACCTAATAATACAACCCCTACATTGTCTTCTTCAAGGTTCAATACAATAGCTTGAATTTTATTTTCAAATTCCACTAATTCTCCTGATTGTACATTTGTTAAACCATAAATACGTGCAATACCATCTCCAACTTGTAATACAGTACCTACTTCCTGTAATTCAGATTCAGATTTGAATCCTGATAATTGTTGTCTTAAAATTGCTGAAACTTCAGCTGGTTTTACTTCTGCCATTTTTTATTTTTTTAAAAATCCTGCAAATACAGGTTTTGGTTAAATATTTGTTTTAGTTCTAAAATCTCTTTAGAAACACTTGCGTCTAATTGTTTATCACCCATCTTAATGATTGCGCCTCCAATAATACTTTCGTCAACCAATTCCTTAAGCTCAATAGTGCTTTTTGTTTGGTTTTTGATATAATTAAGTACACTTTTTTTAGTGTCACTCGACAAAGGAACAGCTGTAGTGACAGTAGCAGATTGGATATTATTTTGAGCCTTATAAAGCTCAATAAAATTACATACCATTTCAGGCAAAAGCGATTCTCTTTTTTTACTTGTTATAATATTAATGAATCTTAAACTAGTTTCGCTTATCTTATTACTCAGCACTTCATTAATTATTTTTAGCTTTAGGTCTGTTTTTACTATTGGACTTTTTAAAAGCAATACAAAATCTTTACACTCAGAACACAATTGGTCAACATAAATCATATCGTTGTACGATTGTGATAAGAAATCTTTTTCAACAGAGAGTTGTAAAAGTGCTTTTGCATATCTTATAGTAGCTCTAGTTCCTTTCATTAGTTAAGTTCAGAGTTTTTTAAAATACTATTAATAAAATCCTCTTGATTAGATTTTTCTTTTAGTTCATTTTTAAGAACCTTTTCTGCAATATCAATGGAAAGAACAGCTACAGAGTTTTTAAGCTCAGTTATTGCCTTCATCTTTTCATTTTCAATTTGACTTTTAGCCGCATTTAAAATGTTTTCAGCTTCATTAGATGCCTTTTCTTTAGCTTCATTAATAATATTGTCTTTTATATCTCTAGCTTCTTTTAACAGCTGGTCTCTTTCAGACTTAGCTTCTAACAAAATTCTTTCGTTGTCGTTATTTAAATTCTCAATTTCAAGTCTTGCTTTATCAGCTGCCTTTAAAGCAGAATTGATTTGTTCGTTTCTATCATCAACAGCAGTTAAAATAGGTTTCCAAGCAAATTTCCTTAACAAAACTATTAACAAGGTAAAAATAATACACGTCCAGAACATTAGTCCTATCGCGGGCGTAACAAGTGACATTGGATCCATAATTTCTTTTTTTAAAGATTAACTGCAGCCAACCGCTACAGTTAATCTTTTTAATTAATACAATTTTGTGAATTATCCTTGTAAAAGTGCAACAACAACTCCAAATAATGCAACCCCCTCAACTAAAGCGGCAGCAATAATCATGTTTGTTTGAATCATTCCAGAGTGCTCAGGCTGTCTAGCCATTGCTTCTAGTGCAGAACCTCCAATTTTTCCAATTCCAATTCCAGCTCCGATTGCTGCTAATCCAGCTCCGATTGCTGCTATTCCTGTAATTTCCATGTTTTTTGTTTTTAGTTATAAAATTTGATTAATTAATTATTAATGATGTTCTACTGTAGCAAGTCCAATAAATAAGGATGTAAGTAGAGTAAATATGTAAGCCTGTAAAAAAGCTACCAAAACCTCAATAAGATACATAAATAACACAAAAAGTACTGATACTGGGGCAACACCAAATGCTCCTGCATTACCGAGGCCACTTTGTGCCATAAAAATTAGTGAGATTAAACTTAATATTATAATGTGTCCAGCTGAAATGTTAGCAAATAACCTGATCATTAAAGCAAAAGGTTTGGTAAAAATTCCAACAATTTCTATTGGTATCATAATTGGCATTAGTGCTAGTGGAACTCCTGGTGGTTTGAAAATATGGCTCCAGTAAGATTTGTTGCCAGAAATATTAGTTACAATTAAAGTTATAAAAGACAGAACAAGTGTTATTGCAATATTACCAGTAACATTTGCAGCTCCTGGAAGTAGTCCTAATAAATTATTTATTAAAATAAAGAAAAATAAGGTTAATAGGTATGGTAAGTATTTTTTGTAATTACTTCCAATGTTTGGCTTAATAATATCATCTCTTACGAAAAGAACTAGCGGCTCTATAAATGATGCCAAGCCAGTAGGTGCGCCAAAATTTCTTTTGGATTTCAAGCCTGTAAGCACAAATAATAAAAGCATTACTATTAACGCCAAAAACATAGAGGCAACATTCTTAGTTATTGAAAAATCAATTGGATGCAAGCCAGAAGTCTCAAAAACATGTCCATGTGAATCAAGTGAATATTCCCTATCCTCTATTTTAACATTAGATTTTCCGTGATGAAATGCAGAAGACATAAATATATCCAGACTACCAGCGGTATATAAAATAACTGGCAGGGGTATGCTAACTGAGCCCTCTCCTTCACCCCATAAATGCCACTCGTGTGAATCTGAAATATGGTGCATTATTGCGGGAACTGGATTATACAGTTCGTCTGAATTATTTGAAGTGGATGGGGATTCTGCCTTTAAATGGAATATTATGCCTATTAAAAATAATAAAGTGAATAAAGGTTTTAATCTAGTGTTTGACATTTTTAATATGTATGCTAAAATATGGCGCAAAAATAAATAAATATTTAAGGCTGAAAGCAATAAATTAAAAAATTATTAGATTATTTTATTTGATTTTTACTTTGCATTATTATATCATAAAAAAGATACAAAAAATAACAAATAAAAAAATTATATATGTAAGTGTTATCTGATTTTTGATAATTTAAAATTATAGGCAGTAAAAACAGACAGCACAAAAATATTCTCAAAAAATTTATAATCAACAAGTGAGTAGTGGCAAGTTTTTTGAGCTTAATAAAATATTGTTTTAATAATTCTCCAATTAATGAAATTGAAAATAAAAATAAATTTAACAAGAAAACAGAGCTGAAATTTACATCTAATTTAATTAGAAAAATCAACGAAAAGTTGATAATTAAAACAATAAAAAAATAAATACCTCTAAATTTAACTGTCATTTAATTTTTTTAAAACATAAAAAAGTGAAAGAAAAATAGAGACCAATGAAAATATAATAGTAAAAGTTGGGGTGGTGGTGTTTTGTTTATCTAAATAATCTCCTAAAAATGTACCCGCAAAAATTATTACGGCCATTGTAGTGGCTAAGCCTGAATAACGAATAAATGAATTACGCAGATTTCTCCTTTTGCTCGGTTTTTCCGGCATCTTTTAAATCTTTGATTACTGCACCCATACTACAAGATCCTGAAAAAGAGGCGCCGGGCTCAATTGACAGTTTATTTGTTATAATATCTCCATTTAACTTGGCAGTTGCCTTTAAAGATAAAAGTTGAGATACTGTAATTTTAGCTTTAATTGTTCCAGAAATATCAGCACTATTACACAATACATCTCCCTCGATAACACCTTCTTTACCAAGAACAACCTTGCCAGATGTGTTTAAAGAGCCTTTTAAAGACCCGTCAACCCTAATGTCTCCTTTTGACTGTACATCTCCTGTGACTACCGTACCAGCGCCTATCGTATTAATTGCTTCTGTCATTTGTGTTTTTTTATTTGGTTCGTTATTGTTAGAAAACATGATGTTATATTTTTTGCTAATTTATAAAATATATTTGACTAATTAATCTGTTGTTAAATATTTATTTATGAAGTAGTTATGATATCCCTCAGCATCATTATTTTTATAAAATTCAGGAAAATTATCTAGCGATATACACATAATTTTACAATCAATACTATTGAGAATATCCATAATTATCTTTTGTTCTTTGAATAAGCCGACATAGTTTAATGACTCTTTAGCATTTTCAAAAGATTTTATCATTATTAAATGATTGTCTGCGCCTAGAAGGAGTGCGCTAATTTGAAAACTTTCTATTCCAATATTATTTAAGTGAAAATCTGAAATAAGTGTTTGTAAATACGTTATATCAACATTATCTCTTGGTAAAACTAACAATACCATATGTTCAGCATTCGAGTTAAATAAATAAGATGAGCCAGCTAAGGCTTGTTCATTAGCCTTATTCATGGAAAGCGGGTTGTTAATACTGTTTATTAAGTATTGAGCCTCCTTAGACAAATTTTCATTTTCATTGGAAACAAGAGAGAGCTCTATCAATGCTCTACTATTTTGAGTTGTTTTAATGAATGATAAAGATCTTAAAAGCAAGTACTTATCTTTAAATTTATCACTCGTGATTTTCTCTGTTTGATTAATTACTTTAATAAAATCTCCATTTTTATATAGGCTAAGGCATTGGTTGTATTTTGATTCTTCTGAGTCGAATTGACGTAAAGACTCTAAATCAAGACTTGTATCAGCGAGTGATTTAGAGTATATACTGTTAGAATATTTAGATAGTAATATGGATTTAATCAAATCACTTTTTTTATCTTGTGTTTTTTCGTAATTTAAATACATATTATACAGAGCCAAAGAGGCGTACTGCTGATCTTTTGGAAATCTTTCATAAATTGATGAAAATTGATCAGTACTTAAATTGATTTCATCAAGTCCATCTCGATAAATCAAACCAAGCTGATATAAAGATTCTTTAATTTGGCTGTCTGATTTAATAAAATCCTCATTGGTTTTAGGTAATTGATCAAAATAATATTTAGGGTCTTTAGTGTTTTGTGTTGCTAATATACTTGAATCCACAGAGCTTGTATCAACATCAAAATTAACAATGTTTTTCTTGTCCTTTCTTCTCCAATTATCTTCTAATTTTCTGGACCCCCATTTTTTTCTAAATTCTGAAACCCCAAAACTTATTGTAGCTGGATTATAAAAATACCAATTTCCACCACTTGTATTATTACCAAACTGATCTCCCCTTCCAGAATTGTAACGACTACTATTTACATTTTGCTGTCTTAACCTCTCTTCTTCTGCCTGTATTCTTTCTTGCTCGAACTCCTCTTGAATAATATTATTAAATATTCTGCTTTGTTCAGAAACTGAAAGACCGGATAGCATTTGCAGGCTGTCTTCAAGTTCGACTCTAGTTATATTTAAAACCAAATCCTCCAAAATGATTTTTCTGTCATTGGTTTGCTCATAAAGTCTAAAATCACTATTCATGTATGTGATTGTACTATCATAAAAACTATACGCTGACTTATATTCTCCAACTGAAAAATATAGCTTTGCTAAGGCTAGATAAGATAAAGATTTTTGAGATACATTTTCAACACTACTTAAGGCAGAGAGTAAATATTTTTCTTTTGCAGATATAGTATCTTTAATGTTTACATCCATTTGGGCAAGCGTGTAATACAGCTGATCTAAATACTCTATATTTTTATCATCCTTAATCATTTTTAAAAGTTCTTGTCTAATTTTTTTAGAATCCGCATCGTTTCCCTCAAGTGATCTTGCAAGGTTCATTTTAGCATTAAAAGCCATTTCATATTCAGGGCTAGATTTCAAAACTAATTTATAGTGCTTTTTTGCTAATGCATAATTATTAGAATATTGGTAAAGTTGTGCTAATATGTAGTTTAATCTAAGCTTTTTTTTGTTTGAACCCGTTAAATCTATTGCACTTATTAACTCTGCTTCAGCCGCAATAAAATCATTATCGCGTAAATAAAGATCTGCAGAAATAAGTGTTAGTTGTCTTTCTAGTTTTTCAGGAAACTTTCTGTCTTTAGACAACTCCTTAATAAGCGACTTAGCTGATGTAAAATCTCTTTTCTCCACAAAACTTCGTACTAACCACAGAGAGGATTCAAATCTAATTTCATTTTTTTTATACTCGTTAATAATAAAACTAAACGTTTTGATGGCTTCTTCAAAATCTCCTTTGTAAAAATATGCTTTACCAACGAGCAAGTAATTATCATCAATCCATTTACAATATTCTTTTCCCTTTATTTTCATAGAGTGCCTCTGTATAACAACAGACCCTTTTTTAATAGCTCTTGTCATGTTGGGATGAATTTTAGTTGCTTTTTTTAGGTCTCCAGTTGGAAAAACCGGTATAGTTGTAGTAAAATCATCTGAGTAGGTAGAGTGTAGCTTTTTAACACCCATTTTTAAACTTTCATTACCATTAAAGTATCCGTTATATTTTGCTGCGGTATTGTGATATTGACGATTTACCCATGATTTTTTCTTAGTAGAACATGCGGTTCCATATAAAAGAAAAAATATTAAAAAAAGTATTCTTATATGACTATATTGCTTGTGCATTCTGATTATAAACAACTTTTAGGTAAAAATATTTCATTCCTATTTTAAAATAATAGCAAATATGCTTATAATTTTATAATATTTGCAATGATTATGCAAGATAAAAAAGGAGTGCAAAAGTTATGGAAAAAAGCGTTACATAAATATCGTTTTGTTATAATGACAGATGATTCATTTGAAGAAAAATTATCAGTCAAATTGAGCAGGTTCAATGTGTTGGGTTTTAGTGGTATTTTTGTGTTACTGTGTTTTTTAGCGGCTATATTTTTTATGACTAAAACTCCCTTGAGAGAATATCTTCCAGGAAAAGCTAAGTCAGATATTCAAAATGAGCTCATTGTACTAGCAAAAAAAGCCGATTCATTATTAGTGGTTTTAGACCGCCAAAAACAGTATCTGCAAAACATTAACACTATTATTTCAGGGCAAGAAGTTAAAGACCTAGAATTTGATTTTGAAGAAAATAATTACGATATAGAGTTAACTTTTGAAAAATCAATCGAAGACTCTCTTCTACGGCTGGATGTTGAAGCAGAAGAGAAGGGTTCGCTTCAAACAACTAACAGAGCTGAAACAAATATTATTTTGTTTTACCCACCATTAAAAGGAGTTATAACGGATCGTTTTAATTCTCAATCTAAGCATTTTGGGATTGATTTAGTTGCGAAAGAAAAAACAAAAATAGCCGCAATACTAGATGGAACTGTCATTATTAGCAACTGGACTTCAGAAACAGGTTATGTTATAGGTGTTCAGCATAAGGGAGGTTACATATCTTTTTATAAACACAATTCAATGCTGCTTAAAACAGCTGGCGATTTTGTGAAAACTGGAGAGCAAATTGCAATTATTGGTAACTCTGGAGAGCTTTCTACTGGCCCTCACCTGCATTTTGAATTATGGCAAAATGGAATACCCGTAGATCCCGAAAACTATATTTTATTTTAAGATGAGCTTGAAAGCGTATTTAAGTTATCCATTTGCAAAATTAATTGTTTACCAAAATTCTAAATGGAAAAATAATGCGGTTAATTGCCAAAAAAAAACAATGCTTAAATTAGTTGATAAGGCTAAAAACACATTATTTGGCGTAGATCACTCGTTTTCTCAAATAAAGAATTATTCTGATTTTAAAAAAAACATACCTGTTAGAGACTACGAAGATTTAAAGCAATATGTCACAAAAATAATTACTGGTGATAACGATGTTCTGTGGCCGGGCAAACCTATTTATTTTTGCAAAACATCAGGAACAACATCTGGAGAAAAGTATATTCCAATTAGTAAAGAAAGTATGCCATACCATATTAAATCTGCTAAAGATGCTATATTGAGTTATATTTCAGAAACTAGAAACACAAGTATAATAAACGGCAAAATGATCTTTCTACAAGGGAGCCCGGTACTTTCTAAAACAGGAACAATTCTAACCGGAAGACTATCAGGAATTGTTGCACACCATATTCCCGCTTATTTAAAAAAAAATAGGTTTCCCTCTTTTAAGGCAAATTCAATTGATGATTGGGAATCGAAAGTTGATGCAATAGTTGAGGAAACAGTAGCAGAAAACATGAGTATTATCTCCGGTATTCCTCCTTGGGTTCAAATGTATTTTGAAAAATTGAGAAAAAAAACTGGTGGTTTAATAAAAGATATTTTTCCTAATTTTAACTTATTCATATATGGAGGTGTAAATTTTGAACCATATAAAAAAACATTCGAGAATATTATAGGAAAAAAAATAGCTGGGATAGAGCTTTACCCTGCATCTGAAGGTTTTATTGCATACCAAGATTCGCAAAAAGAAGAAGGCATGCTCTTGTGTGTAAACCACGGAATTTTCTACGAATTTATCGAAAGTGAGGACTTTTTTAACAAAAATCCAAAACGTATTGATTTATCTGATGTTAAAATTGGAATTAATTATGTGATAATTTTGAACACAAATGCAGGCTTATGGGGATACAATATAGGTGATACAGTAAAGTTTGTGTCAGTTAACCCGTACAGAATAATTGTGAGTGGACGAATAAAGCACTTCACATCTGCGTTTGGAGAGCATGTTATTGCTGAAGAAGTAGAGTTATCACTAAAAAAAACTATTGAAAAACTACCTGCAAGCATAAATGAGTTTCATGTTTCACCTCAAGTACAACCAGAAAAAGGGCTTCCGTATCATGAGTGGTTAATTGAATTTGAAAAAAAGCCAGAAAACAATTTAGAGTTTAAAAAACTTCTTGATGAAAATCTTCAAAATCAAAATTCATATTATAAAGATTTGATACAAGGTAGTGTATTACAAGGGTTGCAAATAACAATAATAAAGAAAAATGGCTTTAGAAAATATATGAAAACTATTGGTAGGTTGGGAGGGCAAAACAAAGTCCCAAGACTTTCAAATGACAGAAAAATTGCAGACACATTAAAAGAAATAAATAAAGATGAATAAAAAAAACATTGCAATTCTAGGCTCTACTGGTTCAATTGGAACACAAGCGCTTGAAGTAATTTCTGAACATCCTGATCTTTTTGGTGTTGAAGTTTTAACAGCAAACAACAACGCTACTCTTTTAATTGAACAATCAAAGAAATTTATGCCAAATATGGTTGTTATCACAAATGAGGACAAATATAAAGAGGTTAATGACGCTCTTTTTAATTTAGGAATAAAAGTGTTTGCTGGTAAAAAATCTTTAGACGATATTGTTGAGGGAGAAAACATTGATGTTGTACTAACAGCCCTTGTTGGATACGCGGGTTTAACTCCAACTATAAAAGCTATTAAAGCGAAAAAAAACATCGCTCTTGCAAATAAAGAAACGCTGGTTGTTGCTGGAGAATTAATTACTGGCTTGTGCAAACAATATGGAGTAAATATTTACCCTGTTGACTCAGAACACTCAGCAATCTTTCAGTGTTTGGTAGGTGAAAACTTTAATCCTATTGAAAAAATATATCTAACTGCTTCAGGGGGACCCTTTAGGGGAATGAAAACCAAAGAGCTTATAAAGATTACAAAAGAGCAAGCTCTTAAACATCCAAACTGGGACATGGGCGCTAAAATTACAATTGATAGTGCAAGCCTAATGAACAAAGGCTTAGAAGTAATAGAGGCTAAATGGTTATTTGACTTAAAGGCAGATCAGATTGATGTTGTTGTTCATCCACAGTCTATTATTCATTCTGCAGTTGAGTTTAATGATGGTTCGATAAAAGCACAACTTGGACTTCCCGATATGAAACTACCAATTCAGTATGCGCTTGGATATCCTAATAGGATAAAGAATACGTTTAAGAGATTTTCATTTTTTGATTATGCTAATCTAACTTTTGAAAAACCAGATTTAAAAACATTTAAAAACCTTCAATTATCTTATGATGCAATGGAAAAAGGGGGAAATATGCCTTGTATTTTAAATGCTGCTAACGAAATTGCTGTAGAGGCTTTTTTAAATAATAAAATTGGGTTTTTAAATATGTCAGATTTAATTGCAGATTGCATGGAAAAAATTATTTTTGTTCCCAATCCAAGCCTGGAAGATTACATAAGTACAAACAAGACAACAAGAATAATGGCAAAAAATATTATATATGGAAATTCTAATTAAAGCAGCGCAGCTTTTAATGAGCTTATCAATACTTGTTGTTTTACACGAGTTAGGGCACTTTATTCCGGCTAAATTGTTTAAAACAAAGGTTGAAAAGTTTTATCTGTTTTTTGACCCTTGGTTTTCAGTTGTAAAAAAGAAAATAGGAGACACTGAGTATGGTATCGGATGGCTTCCTTTAGGTGGTTATGTTAAAATATCAGGAATGATAGACGAAAGTATGGACAAAGAACAAATGGAAAAGCCTGCAGAGCCGTGGGAATTTCGTTCTAAACCTGCATGGCAAAGATTAATAATAATGTTAGGTGGGGTTACAGTTAACTTATTATTAGGAATGTTTATTTATTCAATGACCTTGTATTTTTATGGAGATAAATATTTGCCTAACGAAAACTTAAGTGATGGGGTTTGGTGTGTAAGTGAAATGGCTAGCGAACTAGGATTTGAGAATGGAGATAAATTTATATCAGCAGATGGGGAGCCTCTTGAACGTTTTTCAGAAGTTTTAGAGAAAATAATTTTATCTAAAACTATTACAGTAGAGCGCCAAGGGCAGAGCGTTGACATAGAGATGCCGGTAGACGTAATTGAAAAATTTCTTGACAACAAAAATCAACTATTATTTTACCCAAGAATACCTGCTATGGTAAGCGCTGTAACAGAAAACTCGAATGCGGAAAAAGCTGGACTTCAACAAAAAGACCTACTTATACAAATTAATAATGTTAGTATTAAGTACTTTGACCAACTATCTTATGAACTAAACAAACTCGAAAATCAAGAAATTACACTTAAAGTAAACAGAGATGGTAAAGATTTTTTAATAAACGCAAATGTTGATTCAAATGGTAAGCTTGGTTTTATGCCTGCTAATTTTTCTATTGAACAACTAGAAAGTCTTGGGTATTATAATCTTCAAAAAGCTAGTTTTAATTTTTTAGAATCTATTCCTGCAGGTTATAAAAAAGCTTTGAAAAAACTAAATAGTTATATAGACCAGTTTGCTCTTATTTTAAATCCTGATTCTGGTGCATACAAAGGTATGGGGGGGTTTGGTGCAATTGGCTCAATGTTTCCTGCAACTTGGGACTGGGAAAGGTTTTGGAATCTTACCGCTTTCTTGTCGCTAATGCTAGCATTTATGAATATCTTACCTATTCCAGCTTTAGATGGTGGACATGTTGTTTTTCTAGTTTACGAAATGATTATAGGCAAACCAGCTCCAGAAAAAGTAATGGAGTATGCTCAAACAATTGGGATGCTGCTACTTTTTAGCTTATTAATTTTTGCAAATGGTAATGATATTTTAAAGCTCTTTTAATGTTTGAAGCCCTAACATCATATCATTTAATTATAATATTTTCAATAACTATTATCATATCCTACTTTTTTAACTTGTATGCTAAAAAAACAGGGATTCCAGCTGTTTTACTTTTAATTTTTCTTGGTATAATTATTAATTATTCATTAAGAATTGTTGGTTATTCAAAGCCAGATCTTCTTCCTTTTTTGGGTGTATTAGGTGTTATTGGATTAATTTTGATTGTATTAGAAGCCGCTCTAGATTTGGAACTTTTAAAAGAAAAATTTGGCTTAATAACAAAGTCATTGCTTGTAGCTACAATAGGTTTAGCTATAACCGCTTATTTTTCAGCACTGTTGATGAACTTTTTATTTGATGAAGAAATGTTAACCTGTCTTTTATTTACAATTCCTTTGTCGATTTTAGGATCCGCTGTAATACTTCCTAGCATTGATGATGTAGAAAAAGAAAAACGTGAATTCATGATTTATGAAAGCACTTTTTCTGACATTATTGGAATAATTGGTTTCTATGCAGTTTTAAGTTTCGCTAATGCTGGAATTGGAGAAAGCGTCACAGGAGAAGTAATTGGTAATCTGTTGTTGACTGTAATCTTCTCAGTTGTAATATCATATATTCTTATTTATGTATTTCAAAATATCAAGGGACATGTTAAGCTTTTTTTACTAATTGCTGTTTTACTTTTGCTTTATGCAATTGGTAAAATGTTTCACCTTTCATCTTTAATTATCATTTTAATCTTTGGAATTATGCTAAACAACTATAAAGTCTTCTTTAGAGGTGGATTAAAAAGCCTTTTGAAAGAAGATAAAGTTGGACATGTTCTTCAAGATATGAAGGTTGTTACCGCTGAGACAGCATTTGTTGTTAGAACATTTTTTTTTATAATCTTTGGTTGGTCTGTTTACCTTGGTTCTCTATGGAGTTTTAAGGTAATTGGTGTAGGACTTTTAATTCTGTTAATTATATATGCTGTAAGAGCAATAGTTTTATTTTTGTTTAACGGAAAAAATATTACTTTAGAGTTATTTTTAGCACCAAGAGGGTTGGTTACAATTCTTTTATTTTTTGCGATACCAAGTGAGCTAAGCCTAGGAAATCAATTTCAAGGTGTCTTGCTTTTTGTTATATTAATTAGTTGTATTATAATGACCTTTTCTCTAATTTCTTATAAAAACAAAATTTCTAAATTAGAACACATTAAAGAAGAAGAAGAAGAATCTATTATTAATGATATTTCTGAAGAAGAAAATTAGTTGTAACCCTTTTTGTTTTTGACTCCATTTCTTGCTTTCTTTTTATAGTTTTGTATAACTAATAAAAATATTATGATTAATATAAAAAACACTCTTTCCTTACTGGGAATAAATAAAAATAATAATGGTACATCAATAGGTTCTGAGTCATTTGGTGGAGGACAAAAAATAGACTCTTATTCTCCTGTGACAGGAGAGATAATTGGTTCAATAACTGAAACAACTAGTGATGAATATGAAAAAGTAATTCAATCAGCATCTTCTGCTTTTAAATATTGGAGAAATAAGCCTGCCCCATTAAGAGGAGAGATTGTTCGTCAATACGGTGCCAAGCTTAGAAAATACAAGCAACCTTTAGGAGAGTTAGTTTCTTTTGAGATGGGTAAATCACTTCAAGAAGGTTTAGGAGAGGTTCAAGAAATGATTGATATATGTGATTTTGCAGTAGGACTATCTAGACAGTTGCACGGACTTACCATGCATTCTGAAAGGCCTGGCCATAGAATGTATGAACAATATCATCCAATTGGAGTTGTTGGTATTATATCTGCTTTTAATTTTCCTGTTGCCGTTTGGAACTGGAATACAGCCCTAGCCTGGATTTGTGGTGATACTTGTGTTTGGAAGGCGTCCGAGAAATCACCATTGTGCGCTGTTGCTTGTCAAAATATATGGAACGAAGTAGCTAAAGATAACAATTTACCTGATGGTATTTCATGTATTGTTAATGGGGACTATAAGGTGGGTGAAATGATGACCTCTGATGATAGAATACCATTAATTTCTGCAACAGGATCAACAAGAATGGGCCGTATTGTTGGAAGTGAGGTAGCAAAAAGATTTGGGAAATCTCTATTAGAACTTGGTGGCAACAATGCAATAATAATAACACCTGATGCTGATTTAGAAATAACAATTATTGGAGCTTTATTTGGTGCTGTAGGAACATGTGGTCAGAGGTGTACTTCGACACGAAGATTAATTATTCATGAATCGGTTTATGATGAAGTAAAAAACAAATTAGCTTCTGCCTATACTCAGTTAAAAATAGGTAACCCATTAGATGAAAACAATCATGTTGGACCCTTGATTGATAAATTAGCTGTAGACATGTATTTAAACGCAATTGAAAAGGCCAAACAAGAGGGTGGCAATGTTTTAGTTGAAGGGGGTATTTTATCAGGAAATGGATATGAAAGTGGTTGTTATGTTAAGCCGGTAATTATAGAAGCTAAAAATCATTACGA
>NYTT01000002.1 GCA_002683775.1 Flavobacteriales bacterium | reverse complement strand
CAAGGTGTCGAAAGCTAAAGATCAGAAATATTATTATTATTTGAAATCTTCTTTACTTTCTGTAATTATTGCATTAGTGATATCACTTTGTTTATTTTTTGTTAAACTATTTAATCAGGAAATTATAAATACAAATCATTTTCTTTTTGCAGTCTTACTTGGGTCATTTATGGTGCTAATTCAAAACACTTATTCGTTCTTTAAGGGAAGTGGTGCCTTTGAAAAAGAAGCTAAAGGCTATTTCATATTCCTAACTCTTATTGTCTGTTCTCTTATATGCTTTCAATATAATTTGCTTGTCCCTAGCTTAATAAATATTTTAATCATTGTGCTTTGTATTCATATTCTGCTTTTCATTTTTTCTACAGTTCAACTTTTTTTATATTACAAAAAAGATAATTCAACTAAAGAGATCGGAAAAATTATAAATGATATGAAGGGCTTTATTAAGGAGAGAGTTCCATATGGTTTTCATGAATTACAATCTGCTTTATATTTAAATGCTATAATTATAATAATGGGTTTTTTAGTGAAAGAGAAGGATTTAGCCCTTTATAGATCAATTCAAATCATAATTGTTCCAATTTCTATACTTCCTATGATTTTCTCTCAAGTATTATTAAAACAATTAACTGAGAATATTAATAACAGAGTATATTTTAATAAATTATTTAGAAAATTTCTCCTTTTTGCATTAATGACTGGATTACTCCTTTTCACATTATTTTATTTTAATGGAGATCTAATAATTAATCTTTTTTATGGTGAAAGATTTGTTGAAATAGAATATATAAATCAGTTGTTACTTATTTTCGCCTCCACGTATTTGTTTAGATTTATAAGTGCAAATTATGGCGTTTTAATTACTGCTAAGGATAAACAGAAAATAAGAATGTATGCAACAAGTGCTTTAATAGTTGTTACAGTCACTACAACAATATTACTTACAAAATCATTGGGAGTCTTAGGTGCCGCTTATGCAAATGCAATATCTTATTTTTTCATTATGGTTGTTTATATAATCTATTCAGAAATTAAATTATTAAGAAATTAAATGTTAATAACAATCTTAGGTCCTGATGGTACAGGAAAAACAACTTTAGCAAAAGGATTAGCAAAAGACACTAAAGGGTTAGAATATTTCTATTTTGGAGGTAGCAATGAAAGTAGAGAATATCAATTCTTCGAAAATTTTATAAAGTCAGATCTTAAAAATATTTTTCTTAGAGTCATCAGAAAATTTCTAAGGGTTATTAATGATTTGTATGTTTATCAAATAGCAAAAAAATCTAATTTTATTTCTGATAGATGTCCCATTGATAATTATATAATTACAAAGGTTCAGGGTAGAAGAATAAGATTTTATTATTATTTTATTTTAATGCTATCTCCAAATCCAGATTGTGTTATATTATTAACTGGTGATGCTGAAGTTATTTATAAACGTAAAGAAGAATTGTCGGTAGATGAAATAAATAATTATATTAAATTTTATAAAAAATATTTAGATGCAAAAGGAATTAATTATATGATTGTAAATACAGTAGAAAATGATATTGATAAAACATTAAAAATTGCAAAGAATAAATTAGAATTTCAACTAAATGAAAGATAAAATTAATTTAATTTTTTCATTGTTTGATAAAAATAGTATTAATTACTATCTTCTCAGGCCTTTAAATTTTAATGACGTAATTAAAGATATTGATTTAATTCTTGATATACAGCAATATGATAAAGTGAAAGACATCCTTTGTAAGGAATTTGGTCAACTTTATTACAAACCATCTAATGCTAATTCTTCAACACAATTATTAGTTAATGATTTGTTATTAGATATAAAGTTTGATGTGTGCTTCTTGCCAAGAAAATCTCTTGTTTTAAAATATGATATTCCATACTCTAAAGTAGTATATAAGTCAAAGGATCTACTTTTACCTGATGTTGATGAAGAAAAAATATTTACTTTTTGGTTACATCACCTTTTCCTTGATAAACATCAAGTCTCAGATTCTAGTACATTTGAGGTGTTTGTTGAGTTATATTCTGAAAATTGGATCCATTTAATTGAAACAAAATTCTTTAATGATAGTTTGACAATGATTTATTCATCAAATAAATCTGATCAAGCGAAACAACTTATTCTATCATTTTTTAATAATGGATTGAATCCAAAAGAAAGAGTTGTAAATGCTGCATTAAAGAAGTTAGTTTTAAGAAAAAATTTTAGTCAATACATCAAATATTTATTTGATAAGTTTAAATTTGGTATTTTTAGAAGAATAGGTTTATATGAAAATTATAGAACAGTTAAATAAATTACCAATTAAATCTGGTGAATATTTAGTTTTGCCAAATATTAATACTCCTTATTTCATTATTCCATTGCATTCAAGATGTGTTTTTAATGATGCTATTTCTTTTGTTAAATCAAGAAATATTTTTGGTGATATTAAACGGTATGCTTTGAAATTTTTACCGTTTATCATTCTTAAAAGTGTATTTCCAGTTATTTCTGTTAAAACCAAACATATAGACAATAAGTATAATCAGTTAATTCTTCCTTGGAATCAAGATATTTACAATAAGTTTACAATATTCAATTTTAATCGAGAGTCAATTACTTTAATAAAAATAGGATTTGGTAAGTTAAAAAAGATGATTGAAAATGAAAACTTATTTATTAAGAAAGCAAATGGTATTAATAATAATTTAGTTCCTCAAATTGTTAATTATAGTGAAAGAAAAGAGTTTTCAAAAATTGAAACTAAGTTTTATAAAGGAGTTCATCCAGATGTTCTGCCAGAGTCAATTAAAAAGTTTTTTAATAAAATATTAGCTGATTCTAAAGAAATAAAGATGATGGATCATCCTTACTTTAGTAAAATATTTTTAGAGATTAATCATACCTTACAGAATAATAGTTTAACTGCGCTTTCAAAGCTATTTAATGATAATATAAATAAATATAAAGAAGATTTAATACCAATTGTATTAATGCATGGAGATTGTACAAAGACAAATGTTATTTCTAAAAAAGATATTGGAGATGTTTTAATTGATTGGGAAGATAGTATCGATAACGGAATACCCATTGATGCTCGCTATTTTGAGTTTAGAATACAAATAGATAGTGGTAATTATTGGGAGATAAATAATTTAATAGACTTTCTAGTTGTGGCTCATTACATCTACCTTCTTATCAGGCATGGAAATACTTATAAGTTGTCAAATTTTTTATTTGAAAACAATCGATTTTCAATATGAAGATAGCAATTATTACATCAAGATACCCATCTGATGGGAACCCTTATAACCACATGTTTGTGCATATGCGTTCAAAGGAATTTGTAAAGCAAGGAGAGCATGTTCAGGTTTTAGTTCCAGCTAAATTAGAGAATGAATATATTTTTGAAGGAATAAAGGTAAAGCAAATGCCTTCCAAAGAAATTGCAAAGTCTTTAAATGAGTATGATCTTATGTATCTTCATCTACTGCATCTCTATCCACTAATGAGAACAGATGGTTGGCCAATATATAAAACAATAATGCAAAAACAATATCCTTTTGCAATGTATGTACATGGGTCAGAATTTACATTCTTTAAAGATAGATTTTTTAATGATTCTTATTCAATTCGTGATTTTCTAAGTTGGTTAAGAAAAGATATTTATCATATGCCAAGATTAATAAAATTTTTTTCTACTACTCATCATCATGGAGAAATTATTACTCCCTCTAATTGGATGAAAAAAAAGATTAATCATATTTTAAGCTACAGTAAAGTAAATATTATTCCAAATGGTATTGATGTTAATCTGTTCAAGTATATGAAAGTGCAAAGAGGATTTCGAATGATTTCACTAAGACCTCTTGGAGATAAGGTTTATGATATTGAGTCTACTATTAATGTATTGTTATTACTGCCAGATAACTATTCATTAGACATTTATGGCAGGGGTAAATATAAACAGTATTATAATGATATCATTAAAGAGAAGGGGTTAAGTGATCGTATTAAGATCTATGATTCTTTTGTTGAGAGAAAGGATATGCCAGTATTTTTTAGAGATTATAATGTATTTATATCTACCACAAAGTTAGATTCACAAGGTATTACAATGCTAGAAGCAATGTCTTGTGGTCTATTAGTATCATCTATTGATAATTCTTCAAAAAAAGAATTTATCATTGATATGAAGACAGGGATTCTAGGAGAAACGCCAAAAGAGCTTGCTGATAAGATTTTAGAAGTTACGTCAGATCAAAATTTATTTGANAATATAACACTAANTGGNAGNAAGAGTATGGAAGAAATTGATGTAGAGATAACTTGTGAAAAGGAACTTAATATTTTAAAAAAAATTGCAAACAAAAAATAAAATATTTTCATTTGATGTAGTTATATTTTGCCTACTTTTTGGTTTATTACCAGTTGATATGTTAAACGGTTTTTTATTAAAAGAAGTTGGTATAGAATCTGTGGTTTCAATTTCTCAAGTATATAAACTTATTTTATTTTTTTTTATTTTTATCCGTATAAGTTCAACTGAGAAATTGATGTTTATTTCTTTTTTTTTACTGATGTTAATCCCATCAGTATTCCAGATTTTTAAAAGCGGTACTATTTTCCTAATTTTTAATGATGCAATTAAAATCACAAAATATCTAGGATCTTTTTTAACCTTCTTATATTTTAGAAGTATTTTTATAAGTAAGAGTTACCTTCTAAAGTGGATTTACAGATGGTTTTCGTTTTCTTTCTTAATCTTAGTTATAAATATATTCCTAAAACTATTTGGGTTAGGTTTTCCAATGTATATTATGAATTCTTTAGAAATTGGAAGTAAAGGTTATTTTTATGCTGGTAATGAACTATCAGGAGTACTTTTAGTTTTATGCTCATTTCTATTGTATTGGCATCGCTTATACAACAATAAAATCTCATTTATTATTATTGCTATTTTGTCTTTATTGACAGGTATTTATGTTACCTCAAAAACAGCAATACTGGGGACCATGATCATCATAATATGGGTTTTTATCTTTGATCCCAGAGGAAAAAAGATCTCTATTAAAAAAATCTTTTCTTATTTGCTTGTATTCTTTACGATTATTCCACTTAGCTTGTATTTTATTATTAAGTATTTAGAAACTTCAGCACTTATGCAACGTGTTTCCTATTATTGGAATGAATTAGATATTTACACCTTTCTTTTGTCAAATAGAAATACATTTCTTAATGATTTTATTAAAATATTTAAAGAAAAGTATAATATTATTGAAATGATTCTCGGTGTTGGACAAACTACTTTTGAAACATTGAACAATAATCATATAATTGAATTAGATTTTTTTGATATATATTTTGCTTATGGTTTTGTAGGAGTAATTTTATTTATATCCTATATTACTTTTTTGCTAATTAAATCATATATTTTTTCTTTTAATAAATCTTATTCATTCGCTCAATACTCTAAATTTATTGCAACTGTACTTATTATATTATCATTTTTATCAGGCCACATTTTTAATTCTGGAATGGCAGCAGTATATATAGGTTGTGTTTTCTCACTAATGTATTACAAAAAAAATCATGAAAGTAAAGTTGTTTAATATTGAAATCGATGCTATATCTATGCGGCAAACCTTAGATATTGTTGAAGATGCTGTTGCTAATGATAAGCATATTCATCACACAGTTGTGAATGCGGGAAAGATTGTATTAATGCAAGAAGATAAAGAGTTAGAAAAAAGTGTTAATGAAGCAGATCTAATAAATGCTGACGGTCAAGCGGTAGTTTGGGCATCAAAAATATTAGGATCTCCCTTACCTGAGAGAGTATCAGGTATTGATTTAATGGAAGAATTAGTTAAATACTCTTTTGAAAAAGGCTATAAATGTTATTTTCTTGGTGCTGAAGAAGATGTTTTATCAAATCTTATTACACTGTATAAGCAGAAGTACTCTGATAATGTGATTGCAGGATACAGAAACGGATATTTTAAAAAGTCAGATGAAAAGAGAATTGCGAAGGACATATCTCAATCAAATGCAAATATTTTATTTGTTGCTATCACATCACCTAAAAAAGAAATTTTTTTAAATACATATAAAAAGGAATTAAAGAATATTAATTTTATTATGGGGGTTGGGGGCAGCTTTGATGTAATTGCAGGTAAAGTAAATAGAGCACCAAAATGGATGCAGGATTTTGGATTTGAATGGTTATATAGAGTAATTCAAGAGCCACGAAGAATGTTTATGAGATATCTTGTTGGAAATACTAAGTTTATCTATTTAGTATTAAAAGAGTGTTTTTTGCTAAATAGAAAGATCTAGATTTTTAGATTTTTTAAAAAATAAAATTAGTCACTACTTTTTTATATTTTTGTTAAGATGAAAGGATATTCAAGATATTTTTGGTTTATTCATTTTATGGGAGATGTTTTTTTTATTAACCTCTCTTTTATTTTGATGTATGTCTATAAGTTTGATACTATAGATTTTTCTGACAAGTATCGTTTCTTAATTATTATCTATAATTCTGTTTGGATCTTGGTTGCGTTAGTCTTACAACTTTATCAACTTAAACAGCTAAAAAGGTTAGACCAAATATTATTTAATTTGTTCAAAGCTTTTTTATTAAATGCGTTAATAATTAGTGCAATACTTTTTAGTTTAAAGGCTTCTGATTTTTCAAGAGAACATCTTTATGCAACATATTTTTTTCTAGTATTTTTAATAATATTTTGGAGATATCTTGCCATTAAGTTAATTCAGATTTATAGAAAATCAGGATATAATTATAGCAGAGTAGTAATATTAGGAGGTGGTGAAGTTGCTGAACAGTTAAATAATTATTTTAATTCTGATGATATATTAGGTGTAAGATTAGAAGGAGTTTTTTCAAATTCAAATATTTCATTTAAGATAAATGAAAATATTAAATCAGGAAAATTATCTTCTTTTAAAGAATTTGCTCTTGAAAATAATATTGATGAGGTGTTCTATACATTACCATTAACAAATACGAATGAGATTAAAGAATTAATAGATTTTTGTGATAAGTTTATGATAAGATTTAAATTGGTTCCTGATTTTAGAGGGTTTATTTTTAAACGAGTTAATATTGATTTCTTTGAAGATGTGCCCGTAATAACTTTAAGAGAAGAGCCTCTTAGAGACTTTGTTAATAGATTTATAAAAAGATCATTTGACATNCTTTTTTCTTNTTTTGTCATTATCTTTATTCTAAGTTGGCTGTACCCTATAATTGCTATAANTATAAAGCTATCTTCACGAGGTCCTGTACTTTTTAANCAGGAACGTTCGGGATTAAATAATGAAATTTTTTTATGTTACAAGTTTAGATCAATGCGATTGAGTGATGATTCAGATATTAAGCAAGCTTCAAAAGGGGATTCAAGAATAACAAGAATTGGTAAGTTTCTTAGAAAATCATCAATTGATGAGTTTCCACAATTTATTAATGTACTTGCTGGTGATATGTCTATAGTTGGTCCTCGTCCACACATGTTGCTACACACAGAAGAATATTCATCTTTAATTAATAAATATATGGTAAGACAGCTTGTAAAGCCAGGTATTACAGGTATAGCTCAAGTTCGAGGGTATAGGGGAGAGACAAAAGAAATTGAAGATATGGAAGGGAGAGTGAGACTTGATGTTTGGTATATTGAAAACTGGTCTTTACCACTAGATATTAATGTAGTTTTTCTAACAATCTGGAATGTATTTAAGGGTGATGAGAAAGCTTACTAGTTTATTTGTATTTTCTTTTTTTTCACTATCTATATTAGCTCAGTCAAATAGCTTTAGATCAAGTTTAAATGATTATAGCGACTCTTATCTTTATATTGACAGTTTGCATTCAATGATAAATTTGGAAGTTGTACCACGAGTCTTTGGGGCTTCTTCTTTATCAAAAGATGATAATTTAAATGCTTTCTTGCTAGGAATAAGTTTAAGAGCACAAATTAATGATAAGTTAAAAATGATTGGTATTTATGATTACTTGCAAGGAAATCATCATAATCAGATAAAGAGTTATCAGGATTCATTAAATATTTATTTTCCAGGATATGGACTTGCTAATTCTCGTTATTTATATAATGCTAGTTATCGCGCTTCGAAGTTTATTGGTTTAGATCTAGGTAATGGAAAACAATTTGTGGGTGATGGTTATCAGTCACTTCTCTTGTCAGATGTAGCTTCTGCATATCCTTATTTAAAAATATCTACTGAGTTTGGACCTGTAAAATATTACAATTTGTATACAACATTTATTAATCCTGATGTAGCAGACTATGGAAGAAAAAAGCATGCTACTATCCATTATTTAAATTTTGCTTTAACTCAAAATATCCATTTTGGTGTTTTTGAATCAATTTTGTGGCAATCAAAATCAGAAGAGGTGTATAAGGGATATGAATTCGCATATTTAAATCCTGTTATTTTTTATAGGCCTGTTGAATTCTCAAAATATTCTAATAAAGGAAATGCTTTGATAGGAGCAAATTTTAATATTAAATTATTCTCTAATTTGTTTTATGGTCAGTTAATGTTGGATGATTTGAATATTTCTAGGCAAAAGGATAATGATGAGAATTATCAGTCAGGTTTTTTTCAAAACAAATATGGCTTTCAGTTAGGGTTTAAAGGTGATTTAAATAATCTAAGTTATTTATTTGAATACAACCAAGTTCAGCCTTACACATATGGTCATAGAACTATTCTTCAAAATTATTCTCATATGAATCAGGCACTAGCGCATCCTCTTGGTGCTAATTTTAAAGAAGTAATAGGTGTTATAGGGTACAAAAGGAGTAATTGGAATTATCGTTTAAAAAGCTTAGTTGCCTTTACTGGCTTAGATTCCCTTGGAACTCATTATGGACAAGATATTTTTCAATCTGATAATGATGCAAGTACTGGTGGGCAATATTCTTATGGTAATTATAATGGACAGGGAGTTAGCACAGTGATTTTATCATTAGATGCTGAGGTTGTGTTAAAGTTAGAATCAGTAGATGTTTTTGGTGTTATATCCCTTAGAAACAAAAAGTCTGATCTTTTAGATCAGACTTCTGTTTATTATTCTTTAGGAGTTAGAAATTTTCCTTTTACGAATTTCTTTGATTATTAAAATTCTGTTATTTCTTCACCATCTTTATAAGCTACAATAAAAGATCTTGAATAACCTTTTCTAGTCATTTCTTCTTGATATTTAGTGGCTTCATCAAGACTATAAAACAATCCAGCAAGATATATTGTGTTATTTTCCGTTCTTGGTACTGTAATCAGATTTGGTTCATCATATAAGTTCGCTGGTGTATCATGCTTTCCGAATGAACCTAGATTAACTCTAAATACATAAGCAGCACCACCCATATTAAGTTGATCTTTCTTACTAAATGATTTAAGTAACTTTGATCTTGCTTGCATTAGGGCTGTGCTCATTTTTTCTGCCTTTTTTGGCTCTCCCTGTTGCCTGTAGATATAAATTAAATTCTCATAAGATGGTAAGTATAGTTTGTCTTGCTTGATAGCTTTTTGAAAAAGTTTTATTGAGTTTTTAATATGGGCTGTCGCAGTAGTATTTCCCCAATTTCTTGTGCCATCTTTCTTGTTTAATCTTGCTGAAATAAATGCAAGTTCATAATATGCGACTGCAATATTATATGACCATTCTCTGGTAGTGAACAGTTTTGGAGTTAAATTTTTAATGTAACGTTTAGCTTGCCCTACACCACTTTTTTCTCCTGATGCTAAAAAGGCTATTGCTAGATTTCCTCTAGAAAAATTCAGTCCATCATCTGTTATTTTACCTCTTTTTAATTTCTTTTCTGCATTTTTCAAAGGCTTTTGTGCGGCCTTGAATTCTCTATTTCCAAGTGCAATGATTCCATTTTTATAATCAACTATTCCTTCCTGAATTTGAACCATGCTACGATCATTGATTTTGTCAATTTTATTAAATTGTAGATTGTCATCTCCAACAACTATTTTTAAATTTTTAACATCAGGTTTTTTACCCTTTAAAACTGTTGCAGTATTTTTCTTTTTCCTATCAGCTCTCGCTTCAGATCTCGCCTCAGTTTTTTTCTGAAGTTTTCTTATTTTTTTGTTTTCTGCTGTATATGCTCTTTCGTTAACTATATCAGCATCTTCATCATTTCCAGAGTTTCTATAAATTGCTTCAAGGGTAACATAAGCTTGAAAGTAAAATTCATCTTTTCTAATGATTGAGCTTAGAAGTGAAGCTGCCTCATCCTGATTGCCAACTAAATAATGTCCCATAGCAATGTTGTAAGCCCAATTATTGTCAACGTAAGCTTTGTTGGTAATTAAATTAAGTAATCGCTCTGCTTGTAATAAGTCTGAAGAGTTTCCTGTACTTGCGTAAGTTAGTGCCATATTTGCATGTACATAATTCATGCCATCAGGACTTAGTTTCGCTCTTTTATATCTTTTCATTGCTAATTCAAACTCAGATATAGCTCCAGAATATTCTTTTTTCTTCATAAAGTCAACAGCTGTTGTGTAATGATTATTTGCTGTTTTGGCTTGTTCAATTGCCCTTCTTGTAAGTGTTTTCTGGTTTTCATACTGCATTATTTTGTCTGCATCTGAAATAGGTACCCATTTAAATGCTGTCAGTCCTTCAATAAATGAAGTATCTATTACATTTGCAAAAACAGGATTTATACTAGATATAATTATCGTGAAAATTAGGAGTCTTTTTATCATTTCTTTTCTGTTTGCTTTTAAGTTTGCCAATTTATAAAAAATTATTGAAGTACAATTCTGTAATTCATGATGTGATTATTCTGCTTTATTTGTAAAAAATAGATCCCTTTGTTAAAATCAGATAAGTCAATTTTTATTTTATCATTTGAAAATAACCTGCCATCTAATTTTAATAATTCATTACCTAATGCACTTATTATTGTTATGGTTTCAAAAGCGTTAACATGATTGATATTTATCTCACCATTTGAGGGATTTGGATAAATTGAAATATGATTTTCAAGATCACTTATACCACTTATAAGATACTCATATATATATGAATCTACTGTGCAGAGACTATCGCTTACTGTAACATAATATTCTCCCATTGAATTTGGAGTAAATGTTTCTGAAGTTTCACCCTGTATAATCGTTCCATCTCCATTGTACCATTGATAGCTTGTGAATCCACTTGTAGCTACTAAATCAGTGCCACTTGATGTTATATTTACAATAATTGGATTTGGCTGACTTACCACTATTGTATTTGTTGTAAGACATCCATTTGCATCTGTCGCTGTTATTGAATATGATCCAGCACATAAATTATCTTCAATTGAAGATGTTTGTCCAGAACTCCAGCTGTAACTATATGATGGAGTCCCACCAGTTGCAGTTACTTGTACTATTGCATCGCATAGATCGAAACAGCTCACATCTGTTGCAGAAAGATTTGTCATTAATTCATCTGGGTCTGTTAGTTCAAATGTTACACTATTTTGACAGTTATTTGAGTCTAAAATTTGTACAGTGTAGTTTCCAGATGATAAATTATTAAATGAATTACTTGATTGATAGTTTAATCCGCCATTAAAAGAAAACAGGTAGGGAGCTGTTCCTCCATTTAAAATGTTGACAGTTCCACTTCCATCGTTTGCTAAATAACAAAGAGGATTTGCTGAACTTACTGAACTAAATATTGAGTCTGGATGAGAGAGGCTAAAGTTTTCATTAAGGTAACATCCATTCTGATCAACTACATTAATTGAATGTGTGCCTGCTGAAACAAGAGTGTTAAATGTTGTATCTCCATTTAGCCATGTATAAATAAATGGTTGAGTGCCACCCCAAACATTTATTTGTGCTTGTGAGACTCCATTATTACATAAAATGGAATCAACAGAAAGATTGTAAGTAAGGGGTTGTGGTTGAAAGATATTAAAAGTATCTGTTAAGCTTTGAGTGCTATCGCTAATGGTTAAAATATATTCTCCATAGCACAGATTAGTTAAGTCATCATTAGTTGATGAGAAATTATTTGGCCCCGACCATAGATAAGTATATGTTGAATCACCACCATTTGCTGTTATGCTTAAAGACCCGTTACATGAGTCAAAGCAGTTCGCATTTACTGCTTGGTCAAGGTTTATCCATAAAGTTGGTTGGGTAAGTTCAATGGTATCTAAATATACGCATGAGTTTATGTCAGTAATTTCTAAGAAATAAAAATCAGAGTATAGATTGTATATATCTTCCGTGTTTTGATTAAATCCACCTGCGTTAGTCCAATTAAAATTTAGCGTTCCCAAGCCACCATTTGCTGACACCTCTATAAAACCGTCGTTACCTCCATATGTTGAAATGTTAGAGGCGGTATCAATTATTATGCTAATAATGTCAGGTTCGTTTATTGTAGCTGAAGAAGTTGCGCTACAGCCATTATCATCAATAACATTCAAATTGTATGTCCCTGGGCAAAGATTATCAATGCTATCGTTTGCTTCTCCATTACTCCAAATGTACGTATATGGTGTTGTGCCGCCAATTGTGATAGATTGCATTTGCCCATCGCATTCTCCAAAACAACTTGTGTTGTATGAAATGAGCGAAGTTGTTAATTCAGAAGGTTCTATTATTACAGTGGTGTTTGATGTGAAACATCCGTTAGCATCAACAATTGAATCTATATATATGCCAGGAGATAGATTTACTGTTGTTAAATTATTTTGAAGTATTCCATTCAAAAAATAATCAAATGGACCAGTACCTCCATTAACTGTTTGATTGATACTTCCATCGTTATATCCAAAGCATGTTATATTTGATCTTATCACAGTGTTAAATAATGTGTCAGGCTGCGTAATAGTTATCGTGTCATAAATTGTACATCCGTTCATATCTGTTACAGAATATGGATACACCCCCGCTGGTATTGCATTATATGGAGCTGGCAGTAAATTAGTATTAAATACTGTCTGTGGGTAAGGCAAATAAAAAGGAAGCTGTGTGCCCGCCCATCCAAGAATATAATTTGTGTCGTTTGGAGCGCTTCCAATTGTACCTCCATAAAAATTAACTATGGTACTTCCATTATCTGCTCCAAAGCAACTTACATTTGTTTGAGTATATGATGAAGTTAGTTCAAGGGGTTCGGAAATTGTGAAATTAACACTATCAGAACATTGTTGCCAGTTTAAATCTGTGACAATACAATAATAACTGCCAGCTGATAGTGCTGATGCATTGTTTGTAGAATCGCCATTGCTCCAAGAGTAGCTGTAGTTATTGCTTCCATTTTGAACAGATAAAATACTTGCGCTACCATCATTGGCATTAAAACATGATATATCTGAACTAAAGGTGCTATCAGCTCCAAAGAGCGAGCAATCAACATAGCTAATATGTGTTGAATCTAATTCTAGAGTTTGTAAAAAATTACCTGCACTATCTACTTCATTTGAGCTCCAAGATGAAGAATAATTTCCGTAATTGGCGTTAGGTCTAAATCTAATTTTCACTATTAGTTGTTGCGTAGTTCCTTGAGTTATTAGCTGACCGGTTGTATCTCCACCAAATCCAAAATAGCCTTGAGCATCTCCGTTACTATCTATTGAGTAAGGTACAGCAGGCCAATTCCCTATATAAGGGTTATAGCACTTTAAGTCAAAATCTGTTAGTCCAATTATTGAGTCAGAATGAGATATTGTGAACTCTGACCTAACTCGTACATCACAAGTGCTAGTATTGGTTATTGATAATGTGTCGTATGACCATATCCATGTTCCATAAACTGGATCAGGGTCAAATCCTTGTAGTGATTGGTTAATGTTTTTATTACAAGGTAATTGTGATGAAACGATTATTCCTTTCATTCCCATACTTGCATGTGGCTGACATACATAGTAGTACGTTTTAATACTGTCTACAATAAAGCTTCCTCCCCCAAATGATATATTAAAGCCACTATTAGATGCCGACCCATTTGTATTCCACGTGCTTTCTGATACTTCCACCGCATTATGATTGCTTGAAAGATTAAAATTAATTGTATCCCCGATGTTTACAAATAATGTATCTGGATTAAAAGTAAATCCTGAAGTTGAAATAGTTTGAGCAATTGAATTGCTAAATAAAAATACAACTGTGAATAATATTAGGAGGATTTTTTTCATTTGAATGGACTTATTTTTTTTCTACACAAATATACGAAATTGAACTTTAATTGTTTAAAATAACTTTATTGGAGATTAATCTTGTTTTTTTGAACTTGTGTTTATGTATCTTTTTTTTAAATTAGATTATAAATTAGAAA
>NYTT01000001.1 GCA_002683775.1 Flavobacteriales bacterium | reverse complement strand
ATCAGTATTTACCTCTTTTGTTTATTCTTTGGGGAGTTTTCTTCACATTTTTTCAGGTAAGTTCTCTACCATATATTATGCGTAATACAGAAGAACATAAACAATCACATGCTATTTCATTAAATTATGCAACACACAGTTTCGGAATGATAATAAGTGGACTTGTTATTTATTTTTCTGGCAAATTTACAGAAGATTTTGACGAGGGTAGAGTATTGTTTTGGATTACACTAGTAAGTTTCTTAGGTGTTTATTTCTTAACGAAAATAAAAGTTGATTTAGTAGTACGCAATAAAGATAGTTTTCATTGGAGTTCATACGATTGGAACTTACTTTTAAGAGCAATTATTCCAACGCTGGTTATCGCAATAGGAGCGGGACTTACAATTCCCTTTATTAATTTATTTTTCTTTCATAATTTCCAAATTGACTCAGGAGATTTTGCAGTGATTGGCGGTGTAGCTAGTATATTTGTTGCTATACTTGCTTTACTAGTTCCTGATGTTAAAAAAAAACTTGGCTTTAAAAGAGGTATTACGTTTACACAAATAGCAGCTGTATTAGCATTGGTGGCATTAGCAACTACAGAATTTTATAATAATTATATATGGGCTTTACCAGTTGCTGTAGTATGTTACTGGATTAGAACACCTCTAATGAATATGGCTGCACCTATGACTTCAGAGCTTACAATGAATTACGTCGGAGAAAAGAATCAGGAAATGTTAAGTGCAGTAATGGCTGCAATTTGGAGTGGTAGTTGGTTTTTTAGTTCTCAAATATTTGGATATTTAAAGTCTTTCGGTTTAAAATATGCATATATTTTTTACATTACAGCAATTCTTTACTCATTAGGAATATTGATGTATTATTTTTTAATTTTAGATTTCGAATCAAGAAAAAAATAAAATATAGTCTTCTATTAAATTATCATGCCAGCTGCAACTGTTTCATTTGTAGCTTCATCTATTAAAATTATACTTCCAGTATTTCGGTTTCTTCTGTAGCTGTCAATATACAAAGGCTTGGTTACTCGTAAGCTTATTCTGCCTATATCATTTAGTCCAATTACTTTATCGTCTTTTAATCTGTGTAACGAATTGATGTCTATTTTATATTTCACCTCTTTAATTATACATCTTGCTGTTTGACTAGTGTGTCTTATAGTGTACTTTCCTTTTAGAAGCATATTTTTTTCATTCATCCAGCAAATCATAAGATCAACATCTTGATTAATCATTGGTTTGTTATCTGCTTTTACCAACATATCACCCCTACTGACATCTATATCATCTTTAAGTGTAATACAAACAGACATAGGGGAAAACGCTTCTTTAACTCTTTCATTAAAAGTGTCAATAGATTTTATGTAAGATGTAAATCCTGAAGGCAATACCGTAACTTTATCACCTGGTTTAAAAACCCCACCTTCAATTCTACCTGCATAACCTCGGTAATCAGGAAATTCTTTAGATTGTGGTCTAACTACATACTGCACAGGAAATCTGCAATCAATATGATTATGATCTGAGCCAATATGAATGTTTTCTAGAAGATGCATTAAAGTTGACCCATCATACCATTGCATATTTAATGATCTTTCAACAACATTATCTCCATTAAGTGCAGAGATTGGAGTAAATCTTACATCTTTTATTTCTAATTTAGATGCAAAATCTTCAAAATCTGCTATAATTTCTTCAAATCTCTCTTTACTATAATCTACAAGATCCATTTTATTTATACAAACTACAATGTGAGGGATTTGAAGTAATGAAGCAATAAATGCATGTCTTTTTGTCTGTTCGACTACACCATGTCTAGCATCTACTAATAACAAAGCTAGATTCGCTGTAGAAGCTCCAGTAACCATATTTCTAGTGTATTGAATGTGACCTGGTGTGTCAGCAATGATAAATTTTCTTTTTGGTGTAGCAAAGTATCTGTATGCAACATCTATTGTTATACCTTGTTCTCTTTCAGATCTTAATCCATCTGTTAAAAGCGCTAAATTAAGACCTTCGTCTCCTCTTTGTTTACTTGTTTCTTTAAGTAAGTTGATTTGGTCATCAAAGATTGCTTTACTATCATAAAGTAGTCTTCCAATTAACGTACTTTTCCCGTCATCAACACTTCCCGCAGTGGTGAAACGGAGTAATTCCATATCTAAATATCCTTTAATATTGCTCATATTTTTTATTAAAAGTAACCTTCTTTTTTTCTGTCCTCCATTGCGGCTTCTGATCTCTTATCATCAGCTCTTCCTCCTCTCTCAGTAATCCTTGTTGTGGCAACCTCTTTAATAATAGCTTCAATATTATCAGCCTCAGATTCTGTAACACCTGTACAAGTCATATCTCCAATAGTTCTACATCTAACTCTCATTTTTTTCCACAGCTCACCAGCTTTTAAAGTAATATGTTCGCATTTTGCAAGAAGCACACCGTCTCTATTTACAACTTCTCTTTGATGCGCAAAGTATAAAGATGGCAAATTAATTTTTTCATACATTATGTATTGCCATACATCCATTTCTGTCCAATTAGAAATAGGAAATACTCTAAAATGTTCACCAATATTTTTTCTTCCATTAAACAGATTCCATAGTTCGGGTCTTTGATTTTTAGGGTTCCATTGTCCAAATTCATCTCTATGTGAAAAGAATCTCTCTTTAGCTCTTGCCTTTTCTTCATCTCTTCTTGCACCTCCCATTGCACAATCATATTTTCCGTCTTCTAATCCTTCTAAAAGTGTCACAGTTTGTAAGCCATTTCTTGATGGATTTGTTCCTGTTTCTTCAACAGCATTTCCTTTGTCAATAGAATCTTGAACGTACTTTATTATAAGTGTTTCACCAGTTTTTTTTATTAATCTATCTCGAAATGTAATAGTTTCAGGAAAGTTATGTCCAGTATCTACATGCATTAAAGGAAATGGTATTTTTCCAGGATAGAAAGCTTTTCTAGCAAGATGAAACATTATAATTGAATCCTTGCCTCCAGAAAAGAGCATAACAGGTTTTTCAAATTGAGCTGCAACTTCACGTAATATAAAAATAGCTTCAGATTCAAGTTCTTTCAAATGGGTTAAATTATATGAGCTCATTACTTATTTTTAATTAAAGGTAAGATATAATCGTATATTTTTTTTACTGATTCCTCAATTGACAAGAATGTTGTATCAATTACTAGATTTGGTTGTTTTGGCTCTTCATATGTTGCGCTTACTCCAGTAAAGTTTTTGATTTCACCGTTTCTTGCCTTTTTATATAAACCTTTTACATCTCTGTCTTCACAAATTTTAAGAGAAGCGTTTATATAAATTTCTATAAAATCATTTTCGCCGATAATATCCTTTGCAATTTGTCTTACTTCATTTGTAGGACTAATGAAACAATTAAGTGTAACAATTCCACAGTTTAAAAATAATTTAGATATTTCGGAAATTCTTCGTATATTTTCTAACCTATCTTCTGATGAAAAAGAAAGATTATTACTTATACCTACTCTTATATTATCACCATCATGAAGTTGACTTATAATGTTGTTTGAATGTAGTTTTTTTTCTAGTGCTTTTGCTATTGTTGTTTTGCCTGAACCTGAGAGACCAGTCATCCATATTACTTTAGATTTTTGATTAAGTAATAATTCTTTTTCATTCCTGTTGATTAGATCATCAAAAACTGTAAAGATATTTCCTTCTTTTTCTTTCATAATAAAGTCGGCCAATTTAATCAAAATTTGTGAATTAGAAACTATGATTTATATCGAATAAAATGGTAAATTTGTCTTTAATAAAGCATAAATTATTTTGAGTTTCCCAAATTTATTAACTGTTCCAAAAATTGACAAAACTGGTGTAGAAGAACGAGTTAATCGTTTTTGTAAAAGAAGTATAAAAAACTCTTCAAAAACACACGGCTTGCACTTAGCACTAAGTATGATTGATTTGACTACCTTAGATGGAAAAGATACACCTGAAAATGTTAAAAGAATGTGCTATAAAGCGAATCATTTACATGATTCTTTGCAAGGCATTCCTAAAGTGGCAGCGGTTTGTGTATATCCCACTATGGTAAAGTATGCTAAAAAAGAATTAAAAGGGACAAAAATAAATGTTGCTTCTGTTGCTACTGGTTTTCCAAGCGGTCAATCTTCATTAGATGTTAAATTAAGTGATACTAAATTTGCAGTTAATGAAGGAGCTGATGAAATAGATATGGTTATTTCAAGAGGCAAGTTTTTAGCTGGAGAATATAATTTTGTATATGATGAAATTGCTTCTGTAAAAGAAGTTTGCGGTAAGGCACATTTAAAAGTGATCTTGGAGACTGGCGAGCTAGACACATTAGATAACGTTAGAAAAGCAAGTGAAATTGCTATTTACGCAGGTGCAGATTTCATTAAAACCTCTACAGGAAAAATTAATCCAGCTTCAACTATGTCTGTAGCATATGTTATGCTTAACGCAATAAAAGATTATTACAAGCAAACAGGAATTAAAATAGGAATGAAACCGGCTGGAGGGATTTCTTCTTCTAAAATAGCTTTACAGTATTTGGTAATGTTAAATGAAACATTAGGACATGAATGGATGAATAAAGATTTGTTTAGATTTGGAGCTAGTAGTTTGGCAAATGATATTTTAATGCAACTTCAAAGACAAGAAAGCGGATATTATGAATCGATAGATTATTTTTCAAAAGATTAATATATGAGCAATATAGATTTAAACAAAATTTGGAATTATACTACTGCTAAAGAAAGTAAAGATCATATTTTATTAAAAGAAAAATATGATTTGTTTATTAATGGAAAATTTGTAAAATCAAAATCTAGAAAGTATTTTAATTCTGTAAATCCTGCTACTGATGAAATCATCGCAAAGATTTCTGAAGCAAATAAAGAAGATATTAATTTTGCAGTTAAAGCTGCTAACACTGCATTCAAGAGCTGGTCTAAACTAAAGGCAAAAGAAAGAGCGAAATATATTTTTAGAATTGCAAGAATGATACAGGAAAGAGCAAAGGAATTTGCTGTTATTGAAAGTATGGATGGAGGCAAGCCAATAAGAGAGTCAAGAGATATAGATATTCCTTTGGCAGCAAATCATTTTTTCTATTATGCAGGTTGGGCAGATAAGTTAGAGTATGCTTTTCCGAATACAAGTCATGAGCCTATAGGTGTAGCTGGACAAATTATTCCTTGGAATTTTCCTTTATTAATGGCTGCTTGGAAAATAGCTCCTGCTATTGCATGTGGTAATACAGTCGTTTTAAAGCCTGCTGAGACAACTTCTTTAACAGCTCTTAAACTTGCAGAAATCATTGAAGAAAGTGGTCTTCCAAAAGGAGTTGTAAATATTGTTACTGGTGGTGGAAAAACAGGTTCTGAGATTGTAAATCATCCTAATATTGATAAAATTGCATTTACTGGTTCTACAAAAGTAGGGAAGTTGATTAAGAGAAGTATTGCTGGTACACATAAGAAATTAACTTTAGAACTTGGTGGTAAAGGGGCAAATATTATTTTTGAAGATGCAGCAATTGATCAAGCAGTTGAGGGAATTATTAATGCAATATTTTTTAATCAAGGTCATGTATGTTGTGCTGGTTCACGACTTTTCGTACAAGAAAGTATTTTTGAAATTGTTGTTGAAAAATTGAAAGACAGAATGTCTTCATTAATTATTGGTGATCCTCTTGATAAAAATACTGACATTGGAGCAATAAACTCTAAAGAACAATTAGCTACAATAAAAAAGTATATAAATATAGGGCTGGAAGAAGGAGGTGAAATATATCAGAAAAAATGTAGTATTTCTGAAAAAGGAAATTGGTTTCCTCCAACATTATTCTTAAATGTTTCACAATCACATACAATTGTTCAAGAAGAAATTTTTGGTCCAGTTTTGGCTATTCAGACTTTCCGTACAATTGATGAGGTTATAGAAAAAGCTAACAATACACCTTACGGTTTGTCTGCAGGTGTTTGGACAGAAAAAGGATCGAAGATTTTTAAACTTACAAAGGAGTTAAATGCTGGAGTAGTTTGGGCAAATACATATAATAAATTCGATCCAACTTCTCCATTTGGAGGAGTAAAAGAAAGTGGAATTGGAAGAGAAGGTGGTTTGCATGGACTAAAAGCTTATTTAAAATTTAAATAATGGCAAGAATAAATGTTTTAAAGACATATAAAAACTTCATTGGTGGAAAGTTTCCAAGAACAGAATCAGGAAGATATTTTCAAATAAAAAATGGTAATGAAGAATTATTAGCAAATATGTGTCTTTCATCAAGAAAAGATTTTAGAAACGCGGTTGTTGTTGCTAGAAAAGTTCAGAAATCTTGGCAAAATGCAACAGCACTAAATAGAGGTCAGGTTCTTTATAGAGTTGCAGAAATGTTAGAGAGCAGAAAATCTCAATTTATTGAAGAGTTAATGATGACAGGCTTGTCAAAATCACATGCAAAGAACGAGGTAGAGTTAAGTATAGATAGATTAATATATTATGCTGGATGGAGTGATAAGTTCCAGCAGGTTTTTAGCTCAGTTAATCCTGTTGCATCAAATCATTTTAATTTTTCACTTCTACAATCAGTGGGAGTTGTTTCGGTAATTTCTCCCAATGATTATTCGTTATTAGGAATGATTTCAGTGATTGCACCAATTATCGTTGGAGGAAATACTTGCGTAATCTTATCTTCTGAAAAAAACCCTATGGCAAGTATTTCTTTTGCTGAGGTGCTAAATACTTCTGATGTCCCTTCTGGAGTTGTAAATATTTTAACTGGAAAAAGAAAAGAATTACTCAGTCATTTTGCATCTCATAAGGACGTAAATGCAATTATTTATTGTGGCGACAATAATCAGGAGATTAAAGAAATTGAGCATTTATCTTCTGAGAATTTAAAAAGAGTAAAAATTTATAAACATAAAAACTGGGATCATAACAGTAGTCAGTCTCCTTTTTTCATAGAAACATGTCAGGAATTAAAAACTATATGGCATCCAAATAAAGTATAGTAGTATGGATCTAAAAGAATTGTTAGTGAAGGCAATCAATGCATCTATAGAGGGGGGGGGTGCAATCATGGATGTTTATGCATTTGATTTTGAAGTCGAACATAAAGATGATAAATCTCCTTTGACATTAGCAGATAAAAAATGCAACGCAGTCATTGAAAATCATTTGATTAGAACAGGTATCCCTTTTTTGAGTGAAGAAGGTGCTAAGATTTCTTTTGAAGAAAGAAAAAATTGGGAATATTCATGGATAGTTGACCCTTTGGATGGCACTAAAGAGTTTGTCAAAAGAAATGGTGAGTTTACAGTGAATATTGCTCTTATTCGTCATGGAATCCCTATTCTAGGAGTAATATATGTTCCTGTAAAAGAAGAATTATATTTTGCGTTAGATGGGTTAGGCTCCTATAAAATAAATCATAGTTCCATTGTTAACAATCTAGAAGATTTGATTTTAGATTCAAACAAATTACCTTTTCAAAATAATAGAGACCATTATGTAATTGTTGGTTCAAGGTCTCATATGTCAAAAGAAACAGAAACCTTTTTTAAAGAAAAAAAAGATATACATGCTAATGTTGATATTATAACAGTAGGATCTTCCTTAAAATTATGTATGGTTGCTGAAGGAAGAGCTGATGCGTACCCTAGATGTGCACCAACAATGGAATGGGATACTGCAGCTGGACATGCTATTGCAAAAATGGCTGGCTTTTCAGTATTAGAGTATAAAACTAATAAGGAACTTGTATACAATAAAAAAAATTTATTAAACCCTTGGTTTTTAGTGGCTTAAATTATGAAAAAAAGTTTTCAAAAACTTCTTGGGGATAAAGACTTTAATGAACTAATTAAGGGCGGTGGAATTTCTTTTTTTTTTCGATTAGGAGGTCAAGCTTTTGGCTACCTTTTAACTCTAATAATTGCAAATTTATTTGGAGCAAAAGGTTTAGGTGATTATGTTTTAGCTATCACCATATTAAAACTGTTTAGTGTTTTAGCAAAATTCGGTCTTGATACGGCTTCTATTAGATTTATTGCATCTTACGCATCCAAAGAAAAATGGCAAGGGGTTTTAAATCTCAGAAAGAAAGTTGTAAATATATTGTCAGTAACAACAGTGTTATCATCTTTACTAATGTATTTTCTTGCTGATTCAATTGCTGATTTAATTAATATTGATGTCAAATATATTAGATTAAATGCTTTTTTTGTTATTCCAATGGTTTTCTTTATGCTACATTATCAGAGCTTAAGAGGTTTGAAGAAAATAGCGGAATTTTCATTTTTTTACAGGATGTCACAAGCACTTATTTCAATAATTGCAATTGTAATAATCTATCAATTTACTAATGATTCAGAAGTTCCAATATATGCATATCTAACAAGCGTTTTGGTAGTATCCTTTTTAGCCTACCTTTCGTTTAGATATCATCTTATAAAACATGCAAATTCAAAGGATAGTGTAAATGAAGATTTCATGAGTTATTCTAAATTATTAAGTATATCAGTTCCATTAATGTTTGCAGAGTCTGTACAATTTATAATGGTGTGGATTGATAAATTAATGCTAGGTAATATGACAAATGTAGAAGATGTCGGTATATATTTTACTGCTTTTAAATTATCTATGATTGCATCAATTTCTTTAATGTCTATCAATAGTATAGCTTCTCCAAAATTTGCTGAAAAATTTGGTAAAAACGATATAAATGGATTAAGAAAAGTTGTTCAGCAGTCAACTAAAATGATATTTTGGACATCATTTCCTCTTGTTGCAGGTTTCTTTATTATACCTGAGTATCTATTATCATTATTTGGTGAGGAGTTTAAAATAGGTGTAACTGCTTTTATTTTTCTTTCATGTGGAAGGTTAGTTAGCTCTTTCTGTGGATCTGTAGGTAATATTTTAAAAATGACTAATAATCAGAATATTTTTGGTCTTCTATTGTTTTGTGGAGCTGTAATAAATGTTGTATTAAATCTTGTTTTAATTCCTGAAAGTAATCTCTTATCTAGTTACGGGATAAGTGGGATTAATGGGGCTGCTTTTGCTTCAATGTGCAGTTTGTCTTTTTGGAATTTAGCTATGGTTTTAATAGTTAAAAGAAAATTTGGCTTTTTTACATTTTACTTACCATTTTTTAAAAAATGAGTACAAAACTACCTAATTTTTTAATTGTTGGTGCTGCTAAAAGCGGAACATCATCATTACATAATTATTTAAACCAGCACCCTGATATTTTTTTACCTTCTTTTGATTTTAAAGGAAAGAAAGTAAAGGAGCCTCGATTCTTAATAAAACAAATTGTTGAACAAAGAATTCATAATGGCGTATGGGATTATGAGGAGTATATATCTTTGTATAGTGCAGTTGATAATGAAATAGCAATTGGTGAAGCGACTGTTTTATATTTATATTATTATAATCATGCTATTAAAAATATTATTCATTATTTAAATAAGGATGTTAAAATTATTATAATGTTAAGAAATCCTACTGAGCGTGCATATTCTGCTTATCAACACGTTTCAAAAGGAGTTAGAGAGCAGAAATCTTTCGAAGAGGCGTTATCTATTGAAGAAAATAGAATGCAAGACGACAAAACTATTACGCCCATGATAATGTACAAGGGCATGGGAATGTATTATAAAATGGTTAAAGCATATTTAGATACATTTAAGAATGTTCATATTATTTTATATGACGATTTTAGAGACAATACTAAAATAGAGATGATGAAAGTATATAAATTTCTTGGTGTAGAAAATGATGTTAATGTTAATTTAAATGTAAAACATAATAAAGGAGGTAGAAGATGGAGAAATTCATTTCTCAAGCATCTTTTTATTGAAGATAACTTTGTGAAGATATTTTTTAAATCTATTCTGCCAAAAAAAATTAGGAGACACATATATAAGATACTCTCTAATTTTTCAAAAAATAATACTAAAAAGATTAATAAAGAAACGCAGATGTATTTGAATAACTATTTTAAAGATGATATATTTGAACTTAGTAAGTTAATAAATAAAGATTTAGAGCATTGGACAAGATAAATACGAAACCAAATTTATTTATCGTAGGCGCTGCAAAAAGTGGTACTACATCATTACATAATTATTTAAATCAACATCCTGATATTTTTATGTGTACTCCAAAAGAGCCACATTATTTAATTAATAATGAAATAGGTCAGTCTAGAATATTAAATGGCGTTACTTGCAAAAATGATTATTACGATTTATTTTTAGATGGTAAAAAATCAAAATATAGGGGTGAATCTTCAGTTATGTATTTGATGTATCCTGAAATAGTCATTCCAAAAATAAATAATAGATTTGGAAAAGATAGTAAGGTAATTATTATGCTAAGAAATCCAATTGATAGAGCATATTCGGGATATCAACACGTCAAGAGGTTTAATTCGAATGAGAATACATTAGATTTTAAAGCTGCATGGAATATATCAGAACAAAGATATTTTTCTAATGAAAGTATTACTCCAGCTTCTAGATATCAGGAGTTAGGATTGTACTACAAACAAGTGAAGTTATATTTAGAGAAATTAGAAAATGTCCATATTATTATTTATGATGATTATTTAAGTAATATTAATAAAGAGATTGAGAAAGTAATTGATTTTTTAGGATTAAAGCACATCAAAGTTGATACAAATAGAAACTACATGGTTGGAGGCTGGCAATGGAAAAACCAATATATCAAAAGATATATTTTTGGTAGAAATAGTTTTAAACGGATGATTAGACACTTATTTCCTGTCAAAAGTGTAAGACAATTTTTAGTTCGTTTTTTTATTAAATTAAATAAGAAAAAAGTAACAGATATTTCATCTGATGATCATCAAATGTTAAAACTATTTTATAAATCGGATGTGTTAAAACTCTCAAAGCTTTTAGGCAGAGATTTAAAATTTTGGATAGAATGAGAGTTCCAAACTTCATGTGTCTAGGTGTTACCAAAAGTGGCACAACATCATTATATGACATTTTAATTCAGCATCCCGAAATTTATATTCCAGAATTCAAAGAGCCACATTTTTTTGATATTACTGAAAATTTTAAAAATGGTGTACAATGGTACAGTGATAATTATTTTAAAAAAGCTAATCAAAAGATTATTGCAGATTTCACGCCATCATATTTTTTTGACTCTAATGCCCCAAAGAGAATTTTTGAGACATTAGGTCCCAGTATGAAATTCGTTGTGTTATTAAGAAATCCAGTCGACAGAGCATATTCTCATTATTGGCATTCAAAAAGAGATATTCATGAAGATCTAAGATTTCTTGAAGCATTAGAAATAGAAGATCAAAGGTTGTATGAATATAAAAAAAAGTCAGACTATTTGTCTTACCTGAGACATTCATATCTTAATCAAGGTCTTTATTCTCAAATGCTCGAAAGATATTTGGAATATTTTTGTTTAGATAACTTTTTGTTTATTCATTTTGAAAATGAATTTATTATTGAGAGACAAGAAACAATAAAAAAAATCTTAAATTTTTTGGATATTGATGATACAGTTGCATTAGATATAAATATTAAGAGTAATGCTTCAAGTAAAGAAATATCAAAAACACTTAAAAAAATAATGAAGAGTAAAAGCTGGTTTAGAAAAGTCTTGAAAAATTTAATTCCCTCTATTAAGATTAGACAAATAATTAGAAATAAAATTCAAAGACTAAACAATACTACATTTCAACCCCCAATTTTAGATGTAAATATAAAAATGATGTTACACACTAAATATTTTAAAGAAGATATCAAGCAACTAGAAAGAATATTAAACAAAAGAATGAACTGGTGAATTGAAATTCATATTTTTACGATAAATTAGGTTAGTTTCTTTACATTAAAAATTTAAAAACTAGTTATTATAAATTGATGTCAGTTAAATTACTTTTAAATAATTTTATAATGTTTTTGCTTATTTCAAGCACAGGTGGTTTGATTTTTGTTTTTAATAGAAATGTATCATATCTTTTTTTATTTTTTATTGTTTTGGTTGGATTTTTTTATGTCGGTAAGGGTATAAAGAAATCTAATTATTACTCTGCACTCTTGTCATTCACAACCCTATTTGTCTTGTTTTTTTGTAATTATTTTTTTGCAACTAATTTTCAGTCTTTGACTAAATATACATTTAATATTATTATAATATTAACTACTCTTTTTGTATTCATTTATTTTAATAATCAAAAAAAAGAATCATTACTTAATAGTTTGTATTTTGTTTTAAAGCTTATCTTATATCATTCTGTTTTAAGCTTCTTATTTTATTTCTTTGTTTCAGATGATTTGTTCTTGATAAGCTCCCAACATCACGATAGTTTAGTATATAACTATCTATTTTATTATTCTCCAAAATCAGCCAGTGCACTAAATTTATTTGGGATTGATCTGCAAAGAAATGCTGGCATTTTTTGGGAGCCGGGCATTTTACAGATTTATTTAAATATTTTATTTTTTTTGGAGTTAACTTACTTCAATAAAAATAAGAGCTTACTTATACTAATTATCCTTACAATTGTTTCAACTTATTCTACAACTGGATTGTTTTTACTAATGTTACAAATAGTATATTTTTCTCAAAAAGAATATAAGAGATTTTCTAGATTGTTGATATTAGTATTGATTACTTTGCCACTTTATTTTCTTTTTAATTTCAATTTATCTGACAAGATATATGGACAAAAATCATCATCATTTCAAAAGAGGCTAATAGATCTTACTCAGCCTTTTTATATTGCTGTTGAAAACCCACTTACTGGAATAGGTTTAGATTTAGATAGCTTTCAGAAAGAAAGAGAAGAATTTTATATCAATTCAAATCTTAACGATGCACTTTTTGATTATGGATTACAACAAAATTTAGAGACTTCTTCAAAGGGAAGCACAAATTCTATCATGTATGTGTTGGCTGGTATGGGTTTTCCTACCACAATCTTATTTTTGTATATGCTAATTAAACAACAAATTGTTAGAAGAAATAGATTGCTGTGGATGTCTATTATTCTGATCTCTGTAATGTCTGAGCCTTTACTACTTCGGCCTTTTTTCTTTATATTTATTGTTTCCGGTTTTACGCATTTATTCAATAGAATTTTAGAATCTAAATCAATTACAACATGAAAAATATTTTAATTACAGGTGGTGCAGGCTTTATTGGAACTAAACTTTGTGAGAAGTTGCATGATATGGGTTATACAATTACGATTTTAGATAATTTATCTCCTCAAGTTCATCCTAAAGAAATAGAAAGGCATTCAAAAAAGATATGGGAAAAATGTATCTTTATTGAAGGCGATGTTTGTGATAAAGACATTTGGAAAAGAGCTTTTAAAGATCAAGATTTACTCATTCACTTAGCAGCTGAAACAGGTACTGGCCAGTCAATGTATGAATTATCAAAATATAATAATGTAAATATTATGGGTACTGCAAATATGTTAGAATATTTAGCTACAGAAGATCATAATGTCAAAAAAATAATTGTTGCATCCTCAAGAGCAATATATGGTGAGGGAAAGTATAAATGCTCGGTGCATGGATTCACCTATCCCTTAGCTCGAGTTGAGACGTGTATTAGAAATGGAGATTTTAACTTAAAATGTAAGGTCTGTAATACTGAATTGCAATTGGTTGGTACAGATGAAAAGTCACAAATTAATCCCTTATCTATTTATGCAATAACTAAACATCAGCAAGAACAAATGGTTATGTTAATGGGTAAAACCTTAGAGATACCAACAATTTCTTTAAGATACCAAAATGTTTTTGGGCCAGGCCAATCTCTTTCAAATCCATATACTGGAATATTATCAATATTTTCTACTAGACTTTTAAATGGTAATGATTTAGAGATTTATGAAGATGGTTTAGAGAGTAGAGATTTTATTTTTATTGAAGATGTTGTGGATGCCACAATTTTATGTCTTGAAAATTCAGCGGCAAATAATCAGATTTTTAATGTTGGATCAGGTAAGAATACAAGCGTTTATAAGGTTGCAGAATCTCTTAGAGACTTACTCAATCCAAAATGTCAAATTAGAATAACAGGCAACTACAGGATAGGTGACATTAGGCACAATTATGCGGATCTTTCTAAAATTAAAGATACTGTTGGTTTTGTTCCAAAATATAGTTTCGAACAAGGAATTAGTAAATTTGTTTCATGGGTTAAAAATCAAAGACTTGAGAAAGATAATTATGAAAAGTCAGTTAAAGAATTAAGAATAAAAGGGCTTCTTAAATGAGATTTACTGTTCTAATCATAACTATTAGTATATCTATAGTTTCTGCTCAAGATATTAGAGAAAATATTTTTGGTTTTGCTACCTCTAATACTTTTACATATTGTGATGTTTCCGATACTTTATTTACAAATAATGTTTCAAGGATTAATCCTGTTGTTTTAAGATTTCCAGGAGGTGCAGTAGGTAATTTCTATCATTATAACAGAAAAGGGTATGGCTTTGATTTTAATGAAATAGATAAATATCATAGCGGAAAATTTCCAAAGCGAGCTAGGGGACTTGATAGATCTCGTATGCAAAAAAGTCATAATCAAGACTATATTTTAGATTTTATTAAACTAGCTAAGAGAACAAACGCTAAAGCTGTTCTAGTTGCTAATCCTTTTGTGCTTTCAGACAATGACATAATACTTATGATAGATAAACTTAAGGAAAAATCAATTGAAGTTATTGGTGTAGAACTTGGTAGCGAACTATCTAATAGAAGTTACTTTACTAAAGGATATACAATTGATGACTATGTTGTTTTTTCCAAGAGATGCTCCAATGCTATTAAGAGTAGATTTCCAAATATTAAAACTGCTGTAGTTGCTGCACCTTTGGGAAAAAAAAGAGGGCATAGACATAATAAATGGAATGAAAAACTTGCCAATATGGATTTTTATGATGCGATCATAATACATTCATACGCAAAGGTAGTTAAAGGCAAATCATTAGATGGTAAGATGATTTCTGAAAATATCGAAAAAACAAATTTTGCTGAAGAATTTAATTCTTATCGTAATAAAATTATAAAATATTTTGATAAAGATTATCCTTCTGAAATAAGTATGTATAATTCTATTTTTAATAAACCGATTTGGGTCACAGAATGGAACTTGCAAATGTCAAAAACAACAGGAAACACACTATTACAATCACTTTATGTTGCTCAGTACTTTCTTGAGTTATTAAGTAATTCTAATTTGTCTTCAATTGACTTAACTACTTACCATAATTTGGGCGGACGTGATTTTTCAGGATCTATTTTTAATTTTAGTGATAATAAGTTAAATATAAGAAGTACATTTTATCCAATTAAAATGATTGGCAAGATATTTTCTAGTAATATAGTTAAGATTACATCTAAAAAAGAAGATGACACTTATATATACACATGCTATGATAATAAAGAAAATGTTATCCTATCTTATAAGATAGATTGGTCAGAAAATTTATTTAGTTGTACTTATCTAGTAAATGATTTTAAATATCGCATGTCATACAGTAGCTCTAATTTGTATGACAGAGCAGATGAAAAAGGTAGTTTTGAACTTAAAGTTATTAAACTAGATGAGTAATTGTAAACAGATATTTATTGTTGGTAGTAGTAGAAGTGGAACTACTATGATGGGACGTATTTTATCTAACAATAATAAAGTGTTCACATTTAAAGAGTTGCATTTTTTTGGAAAGTTATGGTCAAATAAAGCTGATCAAAAATTGTCAAAAAATTCACAAGTCGAGATGATGTCTAAATTGCTTTGTATTCAAAAAAAAGGTATCTTTGATAATAGAGGTTTTGATATTTTTAATAAAGAATCTGAAAAAATATTAGGTAAAGGGTATGACGACCCTTTAAAATTATATTCTATTTTTTTAGATTATATTACTAACAAAAAAGGTGCTATTCTTTCTTGTGAGCAGACTCCCGCTAACTTATATTATCTTAATGAAATCTTAAATTATTTTCCTAAAGCTAAAGTTATTAATTTGGTTAGAGACCAAAGAGATGTTCTTTTGTCTCAAAAAAATAAATGGAGAAGGAGGTATCTTGGAGCAGGATCTATCCCTTTTTCTGAAATGATAAGAGCATTTGTTAATTATCATCCAATTTTAACATCTAAAGTATGGTCATCATCATTAAGGCATACATGTAAGTATTCAAATCACCCAGATGTTAAAATAATTAAATTTGAAGATTTATTAAAGCACCCTGAAAATAAGATTAAGGAAGTATGTGATTTTGTAAATATTGAATTTAACAAAACGATGCTTGAAGTTCCCTTACTTGGATCATCTTTGGAATTTGATTCTAAATCAAAAAATATAATTGATAAAACCAAAGTTAATAAATGGAAGAATGGGGGTTTAACGATGGCTGAGATTTACCTTTCTCAAGTTTTTTCATCAGAAATGATGAATAAGTTTGGATATAGTAAACAAACATTTAATTCTCCACCCTTTTTAGTGTTATTTTATTTCATAACCTTTCCATTTAAAGTATTATTTGCATTTCTTTTTAATATACATAGAGTAAATAACTTACATGAATTAATTAAAAAAAGATTTTTTTGAAACCAAAAGTAGATTTCTTTATTGTAGGCGCTCCCAAAGCAGGTACAACATCTTTGTATTCTTATTTAAATCGACACCCTGAAATTGAAATGAGCACTATAAAAGAGCCAGATTATTTTTCTAATGAATTTATAGAAGAGCAAAGTCTATACTATAAAAAAGAAAGCGTTAGATCTTTAAAAAAATATCATTCTCTTTATTCTGATATTAAGAATCTTGTTCGTGGAGAGGCTAGTGTCTCTTATTTGTTTTATGAGAAAGTTCCAAAAAAAATATTTAAATATAATTCAAGTTCTAAGATAATTATAATGCTTAGAAATCCAATAGACAGAGCATATTCTCATTATTTAATGGACAAAAGACTTGGATTTATAACAGAAAGTTTTGAAAAGATAGTATATCAAAAATCAACTCATAAAAATTCAGCTTTATTTTATCAACAATACATAGGATTAGGTCAATATACTCATCAGATTAAAAATTATTTTGATGTGTTTAGCAAAAAAAATATACTTATAATTAATTATGATGATTTTATTTGCAACTCTTCTGAAGTTTTGAATAAAGTTTATGTCTTTTTAAGTGTTGAAAAGCGCTCTTTATCTAACACGAATAAAGTATATAATAAGTACACTAAACCAAGTAATAAGTTAGTACAATTTCTATATACTTTCAGTTTTTTTAGAAAGCTTGCTAGTAGTTTTTTTTCGCAGAGTATAAAAGCAAAAATACAAGCATTATTTTTTAAAGATGAGAAGAAACCTACTTTAAATTCTGAGATACAAATTTATCTTAAAGAGTATTACAAAGTTGAACTTGAGAAGCTGTCTAAACTTTTGAATCAAAATTATTCGAAATGGATAAAATAGGCTTAGTAACAGTTACATACAATTCTGCTGATGTTTTACAGCCTTTCTTAAACTGTATTTATAAACAATCATATCAAGATTTTGTTTTATATGTTATTGATAATGACTCTAAAGATGATACAATTTCAATTTTATTAAATTCCAATGATGATAGAATTAATTTAATTAGAAACAATCAGAACAAAGGAGTTGCTGAGGCCAATAATCAAGGAATAAAACTTGCTTTGCAACATAATTGTGATCAAGTATTAATAATTAACAATGATGTTGTTTTTCAATATAGTTTAATTGATGATTTAGTTAAAGCTCAAACTTTATGTAATTCCAGTTTGATAACACCAATGATTTTTTTCAATGATGATCCACAAAGAATTTGGTACGCAGGAAGTTGGTTTAGTAAATTCAAAGGGTATCTGCCCACACATCGTGGATTTGAAGAGATAGATAACGGCAAATATAATGACGCTATTGAAGTCAATTATGCACCTACATGCTGTTTGCTTATTAAAAAGCAAGTTTTTCTTGATGTTGGCTTTATGGACGAGAAGTATTTCGTATATTTTGACGATACTGATTTCTTATACAGAGTTTGGCAAAAAGACGAACATAAATTATATTATTTTCCAAGTGCTAAGCTTTATCATAAGGTTGGTTCACTAACAAATCCTAATGATAGAAATAAAAGAAAATTTAAGAGTAATTTTTTTATTAAACAATTTATAAAGAACCAAATATATTATTTGAGGAAAATTGGTGGTTTTCTGGCATTTATCTTTATAATTTGGCTTTTTTTTAAGAACAATTTAAAATTTATTTTTAATCCCAAAATTCAAAAGAGTTTTTCTACCTGGATATTAATTAATAGATCATATTTAAATGGTTTCAAAATGTAATTATGAAGATTAAAGTTGCAATAATAGATCCCTTAGGTGCTCATGGCAGTTCTTTTCATATGTATACTTTTGGTCAAGCCATAGGACTTCATAATAGTGGTGTTTCTGTACGTATTTATACAAACAAGGTAACATCTAATCCGTCTGAGATAAATCTAAGCATTTTTAATTATTTTGGAAATATATTTAAAAATAAATCTAATTTTCTAAATGGTTTAATTTGGATTAAAGATTCATGCAGATCAATTATACACGCAAGATTTTCAGGATATAAAATATTTCATTTTCATATATTTTATACAAATATCCTTGTGTTATTTAATATTTTCTTAGTTAAAATTTTCTTTGGTAAGGCTGTTTTGACAGTTCATGATGTTAGCTCATTTTCTGATCAAAAAGACTTTCATGTAATTTCTAAATTAGTATATAATTTAGCTGATTCAATCACAACTCATAATCAATTTAGTAAAAATGAAATTATAAAGATGCATAATTATCTAAATAAGAAGATTCATATAATACCACATGGAAATTATATACCATTTATAAATCTCCAAAGTAGACAAGCTAAATCTAGAGATAAGCTTAACCTTCCAAAAGATAACAAAATCTTATTGTTTTTCGGTATGATTAAAAAAGTAAAGGGTTTAGATGTCTTATTAAAAGCATTTCAAGATATAGTTTTAGAATTTCCAGAAATAATTTTATTAGTAGCTGGAAAACCGTGGAAAGATAAATTTGATGAGTATCAGTATTTGATTGATGAGTATAATTTAACTGATAATGTTATTTTATATACTAAATTTATACCTGAAAATCAAGTTTCACTATTTTACAGTTCTTGTGATTTAGTTGTGTTACCCTATAAAAAGATTTATCAGAGTGGCGTTTTGATGATGGCTTTAAGTTATGAAAGACCGGTTTTAGTTTCAGATCTATCACCACTGAAAGAATTAATCACAAACAATGAAAATGGATTTACTTTCCAATCAGAAAATAGTGCTGATTTATCCGATAGATTAAAAGAAATTCTTTTTGATAAAGAAAATTTAGATAGAGTAGCTAAAAATGGGGTAGAATTGATTAAAACTAAATATAACTGGAACAAAATAGGAAGACTATCCAAAAAGATATATCAAGATTTATAAAATTGTACTTTAGCAGAAATAATATGAATGAAAATTAGAATTAATAAATATATAGAAAGTGCATCTGAAAGTTTCAATAGTCTTTTAAAAAATGAGATATTAAAGGATTCAATTTATAAAGCTACCACAAAGTGTATTGAGGCTTTTAAAAGTAATAAGAAAGTGCATTTTTGTGGAAATGGCGGTAGTGCTTCTGATGCACAACATATTGCGGCAGAATTAAGCGGTAGATTCTATAAAGATAGACCCCCATTAAATGCAGAAGCTTTACACGTAAATTCTTCTTTCATGACAGCTGTTGCTAATGATTATGGATTTAAAGAAACCTATGCAAGAATGATTGAGGCATCCTCCAAAAAGGGAGATGTTCTAATAGCAATATCAACATCAGGTAACTCTGAAAATATCATTAATGCTATTAAAAAAGCTAAAGAAATGGGGGTTTATACAATTGGTTTCACAGGAAAAAATGGAGGTCAATTAAGTGATTTATGTGATTTGACATTACATACATCTAATGACGATACACCTAGAGTTCAAGAATCACACATATTATTTGGACATATAATATGTCAGATTATTGAAGAAGAAATATTTTTAAATGCATAGGTTCGACACTCTTTTTTTAGATAGAGATGGTGTTATAAATAAAAAACTAGATGGGTATGTTTGTGATTTTGAAAGTTTTAAATTCATGCCGGATGCTCTTATGGCTATTTCAAAACTCTCAAAAATTTTTAAAAGAATATTAATTGTTACAAATCAGCAATGTATTGGAAAGAAAATATTAACACCTGGTAAACTTTCTGATATACATAATCAAATGCTCAGTGAAATCAATAAGCATTCTGGAGTTATTACTAAAATTTATTATTGTCCACATCTGATTAATGAATCATGTAATTGTCGAAAACCAAAAAATGGAATGATTCAGCAAGCACTATTTGATTTTCCAGAAATTAATGTTGAAAATTCGTATCTTATTGGTGATTCAGACTCTGATATTGAAGCAGGTAATTCAATGAATCTATCAACAGTTAAAGTTGATAATAAATATACTTTAGCATCTTGGACAAGAAGTTTGACTAACATAAATTGTTAAATTTGTAAAATGACTGTTACTACTGAAACATATTATGTGCTTGCTTTTGTATCTTCTATATTTGTTTCTGTTATTTTAATGCCGTTCATAATCTATATTTCAAATAAACATCAACTCGGAGCACAATCAGATTCACGATCATCTCATGAAGGTTTAATACCAAATTTAGGTGGAATTCCCATTGCTATAGCTATCACTCTATCTAGTACTCTTTATGGAGAGTTAGATGCAGTAAGGGTTATGACACTATGTTTTATCTTCACCTTTGTTCTTGGTATTTTAGATGATCTATCTGAAATAAGTGCGTATAAAAAATTATTTACTCAAATTTTAATTAGTCTTATACTAATTATCTATGGTGGCTTAAGGATAGAAAGTTTTCATGGAGTTCTAGGACTTTATGAGTTGCCTTACTTTGTATCCATATTATTCTCAGTTTTTGTTTTTGTTGTAATTACTAATGGGTATAATTTGATTGATGGTATTGATGGTCTAGCTTCAGGTTTAGGAATAATAGGAGCAACTTTATTTGGATTTTGCGCGATACTAATGAATCAATATAACATGGCTATTTTAGCACTTTCATTAACTGGAACATTAGTTGGTTTTCTAAAGTTTAACTATCATCCAGCAAAAATATTTATGGGTGATACTGGTTCTTTATTAATTGGTTTGGTGTTTTCAATCTTAGCAGTAAACATTATTAAGCATGGTATTGTTGAGTTTAATAATGTAGATGGTAAAAATNNGGGACCATTCCTTGCTATATCTTTTTTAGCANTACCTTTATTTGACTCACTTAGGGTTTTCNTANTTAGGNTNAGAAGAGGAGANCATCCTTTGCNCCCAGGAAAAGACCACATTCATCATAACTTGTTAAGTTTAGGATNTNATCATAAAAAAACTTCATTTATCTTATATNTCTTTGCTTTAATAATTATCTTTTTTACTTATATTTTAATATCATTTAACATTAATATTAATTATTCTATTACTTTTATAGCCTTATTAAGTTATTTGTTCCTATATGTCCCAGTTTATAAGTTAAGAAGGAAAAAATGATACGATTCATATTCATTCTTTTCTTTCTTACAATAAATGTTTTATCTTTTTCTCAAAATAAGAATTTACCTTTATCAAATTATTACAGTTTAGATTTTAAAAAAATATTATACATAGATTCTACTAACATACATACTTCCTTCAAGCCAATTCTAGTATCCGAAAATTTTAAAATGGATTCAATAAGCAAAATAGGATATGTGAATAACTATAACAGTTGGATATTGAAAAAAACTTTTAACGAACATTTATTTGTAATTAAAGGAAAAGACTACAGTGTTGTAGCTTCACCATTGATAAATTTATCTACTGGTAGAGAGTTAATTGATTCAAAAAAAACTTTTGTGAATTCAAGGGGCTATTTAGTTAAAGGTACACTTGGAAGTAATATTTCGTTTAGCACTAGTTTTTTTGAAAATCAAGCGGTTTTTCCAAATTATTTAAATGCATATATTCTTAATAACAAAATAGTTCCAGGTCAAGGTTTTGCTAGAAATTTTAAAGAAGATGGATTCGATTATGCTATGTCTTCAGGACATGTCACCTATACACTAAATTCAATGTTTAGCATGCAGTTTGGTCATGGAAAAAGTTTCATAGGTGATGGATACAGGTCATTGCTACTTTCGGATAATACTTTCAACTATCCGTATTTAAAGTTGCAAACTAATTTTTGGAAAATCCAGTACACAAATTTCTATGCGGAACTGATGGATATTAATTATTTTGAAACAAACTCATTAGATAACTGGGACCAGATGGGATATCCTAAAAAATATTTATCGTCACATTATTTGAGTATGAATCTGTCGTCAAAACTTAATATATCGCTTTTTGAATCTGTCATATGGAGAGCAAATCATACACCTGGTAGTAACGGATTTGATATAAATTATTTAAACCCAATTGCTTTATTACGACCAGTTGAATTTTCAATAAATTCTCCTGACAATATTCTTGTGGGCTTAAATGCTAAATATACTTTAATTACATCTTATTTATATGGACAATTGATTCTTGATGAATTTAGTGTTGAGTATTTAAGAACAAAAAATAGTTGGGCAAATAAATTTGGTTATCAAATAGGATATAAAATCTTTAATTTTTTAAATGTTGACAAGTTAAGTTTACAAGCAGAATATAATTATGTCAGACCCTACACTTACGCTCATAAAAATCCTACTCAAAATTATGCACATTATAATCAGCCCTTAGCTCATCCTCTTGGGGCTAACTTTTCTGAACTATTATTGATGGCAACTTATAAGATTAAAAGGTTTGTTTTTGATATTAAAATGATGAGTGTAAAATATGGTGGGCAAATTGATGGTGATCCAACATCTTATGGAAGTGATCTTTTTTTAAGCACTGGTAATTTTGCCCAAGAAGCAAATTTGATTAACATAGGAACAGGAAGACCATCAGATAATGGTATTGAAATGTATCAAGGTAATCTTTCAAAAATTAAAAGTGGAAGTTTAAATATAGGCTATGTTGTTAATCCCATTACCAACCTTAAAATTAATCTTGGATTTACTTTTAGGAATTTTGAAAATGAAAATGAAAACTTAGAAACTAGATTTTTAAATTTTGGAATCATTAGTGATCTATTTAATAAATATTACGATATATAATGTCTTTGATATTAGCTGTAGAAACAACTACAAAAAACTGCTCAGTAGCCCTTTTTGAAAATGAGATTTTAATTTGTTTTAAAGAACAAAATTCTTCGAAATATATTCATTCTGAGTGCTTAACAATATTTATTCAAGATGTAATGTGTAAAGCTAAAAAAAATATGACTGATTTAGATAGTATAGCTGTAAGTAAAGGGCCCGGATCATTTACTGGCTTGAGAATCGGAACTTCTACTGCGAAGGGGTTATGCTATTCATTAGATATTCCATTGATTGCTGTTTCTACTTTGCAAAATATGGCACTAACTGTATCTAAAATTAAAAAGTATAAATATTTTTGTCCAATGATTGATGCAAGACGCATGGAAGTCTACTCATCTTTATACGATCAATTTAACAATGAGGTAAGAGAAATAAGAGCCGATGTTGTTGATGAAAACACATATGCTGAATTTCTAACTGAAAAGGTTCTTTTTTTTGGCGACGGGGCAATGAAATGCAAAGATATTATCAATAATAAAAATGCTTATTTTTATGATGGTGTCTTTCCCTCAGCAAAAGAAATGGGGGAATTAATCAATTTTAAATATGCGAACAAGCATTTTGAAGATATTGCTTACTATGAACCTTATTATCTTAAAGATTTTGTGTCAGGCAAAAAATAGCTTATTAAGATCTTCTTTTTCTTTTTGCTGCGGCATTAAACCTTCCTTTAAATGAGGATCTTTCTGCATCATTACCACTTCCTACAGAGTAATTATTCCTCTCCTCATTTTTTGATGTTTTGCTTTTTGATTTTGAAACAAAACTCTTACTTGAATTTTGTTTTTTTCTTTTATTAGAGTCTGAAAAACTATTGTTTTTTCCTCTTTTTCTTATCTTATTATCGCCTCTGCTAGAGCGTTGTTTGTTGGGTGCTTGAGAAACTTCTACGTTAACTCTATTTCCATTCCAATTAGCATTGCCTAATCCTCTTAGAACTTCATTCTCAAATTCTGATGGTATTTCAAAAAAAGAAAATTTTCTCATTATATCAATTTTTCCAATGGGTAGATTTCTATTTTTTGTATATTCATTTATTAAGCCTATTAAGTTGTGAGCTTGCAAGTCTTTTTCTTTTCCTAAATTAATGAAAAACCTAGTATGACCTTTCTCAGCATGACCAACTCTTTCACCTCTAATATTTGAGCGATCTTTTCTTTCATTTTTGT
>NYTT01000010.1 GCA_002683775.1 Flavobacteriales bacterium | reverse complement strand
ATCTTTATAGTAATCTTTCCACTGGGAGACAACTTAGTTTTTACAAATAATAAAAGACCAACTAAAGTAAATATAACAACAAGAAATACTACTATACTACTTAAAACTGTTACTGAATTTAATATTACCATACTATTGTATTTTTGAAATTATAATTTAATACCCATAAAGCTCATAAAAGCTATCCCCATCAATCCAGTAATTATATATGTTATACCAAGGCCTCTTAATGCGGGAGGCACATTAGAATATCTTATCTTTTCTCTAATTGCTGCAATTCCAACAATAGCTAAAAACCAACCTACACCTGAACCAAGTCCAAAAACAGTTGCTTCAATAATACTAGTGTAACCACGTTCTTGCATAAATAAAGAGCCACCTAAAATTGCACAGTTAACAGCAATTAATGGTAAAAATATTCCTAAAGAACTATATAGAGAAGGGGAAAATTTTTCAATTACCATTTCTACTAATTGCACAATAGAAGCAATTACAGCAATAAACATAATAAATGAAAGAAATGACAAGTCTACATTAATAAAATCATTAGAAATCCATACCAATGCTCCTTCTTTAAGAATATAGTTTTCTAGTAAATAATTAAATGGAATAGTTATACCAAGTACAAAAATAACAGCAGCACCCATTCCAACTGATGTCTTAACGGTTTTAGAAATTGCTAAATATGAGCACATGCCTAAAAAATAGGCAAAAACCATATTGTCAATAAAAATTGATTTTATAAAAATATTTGCTAACTCTTGCATATTATTCGTTTTCAATTAATTTTTCATTTCTAGCTCTTTGCCACCAAATCAAAACACCTACAGTAACTAGGGCCATTGGCGGAAGGATCATCATCCCATTATTTTCATAGCCTAAATCATAAACTCCTAACTTCTCTAAAACAGGATAACCAAATAATGTACCTGCTCCTAAAAGTTCTCTGAAAAATGCTACAATTATTAGTATTACACCATAACCAAAAGAGTTGCCTAACCCATCTAAAAATGCCTTACCAGGAGGGTTTGCCATAGCAAAAGCCTCAAGTCTTCCACAAATTATACAGTTAGTTATAATCAAGCCAACAAAGACTGAAAGCTCCTTACTAACATCATAGACGAAAGCTTTTAAAACTTGATCAACTAAGATAACAAGTGTTGCAATAACTACAAGAAAAACAATAATTCTGATTCTTGATGGAATCATTTTACGCATTAATGAAACCACAACATTAGCGACTGAAAGTACGACTAGAACAGATAATGCCATAACGACAGCCGGCTTAAGCTGGACAGTTATTGCTAAAGCTGAACAAATTCCTAGTACTTGTACAGTAATTGGATTATTATCATCAAGCGGATCGCTTAACAACATTTTGTTCTTCTTAGATAAAAATGAATCTTTACTCATAATCTATTGTATTATTGTATCATTAAATGTTAATAGTGTATCTGATTTAGATATATTTAGATCTTTCTGCATTTCAGATTTTACTTTAGAAAAGTATGGCAAATACATTGTTAAACGCTCATACAGCATGTCAGATACACCATCAGAAGTAATAGTTCCACCTGATATTCCATCCACACCATGCATATCTCCTTTTGGTGCACCTCCTTTTATGACTTTTATTGAAATTAATTCTCCATCTTCAAAAATTGTTTTACCAGTAAAAGGGTCTTCAAAAAATGGTCGATTTATTTCAGCTCCAAGACCAGGAGTTTCACCTTTATGATCAAAAACAGCACCAAACACTTTATTTAAATCATCCTCTAAAGCAATAAATCCCCATATAGGACCCCAAAGCCCCTTTCCTCTTAAAGGAATGATATACTGTTTTTTTTCATCAACTTCACTTATAAATAAAGGTAATAACTGTAGGTGTTTATCTTTTTTTAACTCTTTTTGCAAATCAACATCAAAGGCAATACCATCAACTATTTCTCCATTGGCATTTAAAACTAACTCTTGCTTAACATAAAGTGGATACTGAACATCAGCATCTCCTCTATTGATATTAATTCCAACAGAACTTAAAATATTTTGTTTTTTCTCTAATAACACATTTTTAGACTGAAATGGTTTTAGTCCAATAGCAGCAATAGATAATAAAGCAGCAACAATAACTACCATAATTGCAGCGAAACTAAATGTGTACGAATTTTTATTTACATCCATAAATTATACTTTTACTCTTTTAAGTCTTTTTTTAATATTAGCGCCAATAATATAATGATCAATTAAAGGAGCGAAAACATTCATTAATAAAATAGCTAACATCATACCTTCAGGATATGCAGGATTAAATACTCTTATTACAATTGCAAAAAAACCAACTAAAAGGCCATAAATAATTTTTCCTTTATTTGTTTGCGTTGCTGTAACAGGATCAGTTGTCATAAAAACGGCACCAAATGCGAAACCTCCAATTAAAAGGTGTATATGTGCAGGAGTTGACATTAGAACATTTACTCCCCATAAATTAAATAACAATGCTGTTAAATATCCTCCAATAAATGTTGACAAAATAATTCTAGAGCTACCAACACCAGATAAAATTAAAATCAGCGCTCCAATTAAAATTGCAATAAAAGAAGTTTCTCCCAATGATCCAGGTACAAAACCCATTAAAGCATCATTTAAACTCCACTGTAAATTAGCCCAAGAAGTTGTATCAGCAGCTAATGCTCCTAAAATAGTTTCACCAGAATAACCATCAACACCAGCACCATGAGCCCAAACTTTATCTCCAGACATGTAAGATGGGTAAGCGAAGAATAGAAAGGCCCTAGCGGTTAAGGCAGGATTTAATATATTCATTCCTGTACCTCCAAACACCTCCTTTCCGATTACAACAGCAAAAACAACAGAAACTGCCAGCATCCAAAGTGGAACATCTACAGGCATAATAAGAGGTATTAACATTCCCGTCACAAGATATCCCTCATTAACAGAGTGGCCTCTTGAAATTGCAAAAGCAAACTCGACAGAAAGACCAACAGCATAGGAAACAACTAATAGTGGAAGAAATTTCCAGAAACCAAAGATAAAATTTTTCATAAAGTCAGAACTCTCTGAAATAGCTTTAAAATATTGATCACCTATATTCCACATACCAAAAATGATACAAGGCAATAGTGCTATCACTACAAAAGCCATAGTTCGTTTTAAATCAACAGCATCTCTAATGTGTGATCCAGAATGAGTAGTATGATCTGGAACAAATAGAAATGTTTCAAATGCATCATAAGCTGGATACATTTTTTCAAGTTTACCTCCTTTAATAAAATGAGGTTTAACAGACTCTAAAATATTTTTAAATAATTTCATTTTAACTATTTTCTTTTCTTACTAAATCTAAACCATGACGAATGATTGACTGAACCTCAATTTTAGATGTGCAAATAAATTCACAAAGTGCGAAGTCTTCAGTCGAAACTTCATAAATACCTAGATTCTCCATTAATTCAATATCTTCAATCATTATGGCTTTGATTAACTGAAGTGGATAGATATCCATTGGTAATACCTTTTCATAATTACCCGTCACTACATATGCTCGCTCTTCACCATGCATATTAGAATTAATTGTATATTTCTTGCTAGGGTAAAGCCATGAAAAAAAAGTCTTAGAAGCTGAAAACTTTTCAAATCCAGGCAGAATCCATCCAAGGAACTCTTGCTCATTTCCTTCAGGAATAACAGAGATTGTAGTATCATAAAAACTTAAATTACCTTCAAGATTTATTTTTGTTCCTGTCAACACATCTCCAGAAATAATTCTATTAACTCCATCATTTAAATTGTCAGTTAATAAATTCGATACTGAGACACCTGATATTGTCCTGTAATATCTAGGTTTGGAAACTTGAGAGCCAGCTAAAGCGACAATTCTAGAAACATCATATCTACCTTCTTTAAATAAACGTGCAATAGCAATTACATCTTGAGGCTCAAGATACCATACAACTTCCCCTTTATTAATTGGATCTAAATGGTGTACCTGAACACCAATATTTCCTGCAGGATGTGGACCTGAAATTTTATTTATTTGAACACCTTTAGCATCCTTAAAAACTTTTGAGACATTAGTATTACCATCAACATTAAGGTGTGTTTTACCTTTAGATAATTTGGTAATATAATCTAAACCTATTTGAAATAAATCTTCCATACCGTAAAGAGCAAAATCATTGTCAATTGAAAGTGGAGTAGATTTAAAAGCAGAAATGAAAATTGCTTTGGGGAGGTCAGTTGGATTAGCAATAACATCATATGGTTTCTGTCTCACAAATGGCCATACACCACCACTCAACATAGTTTCAATTATTTGAATTCTAGTTAAATCTTTAGAATTCGGAACATCAAATTTCTTATAAACAAGATCATCATCTGCAGTTATTACAACTTCAAGAATTCTACGTTTCTCACCTCTGACAATTTCTAAAACTTTACCACTTACTGGGCTACAAAATAAAATTTTTGGATTTGATTTGTCAAAAAATAAAGGAGATCCTGCTTCGACATTATCGCCGGCTTTAACAGTTAATTTTGGTGTTAATGCATGGAAATCAGTTGGCTTTAAAACATATTTATTTGAAATATTAGTTGGCTTAATGGTTGCATAAACTTTATCTGCATCTCCAAATAAATTTATGTTTAGGCCTTTTTTTAATCTTATTTCTTTAGACATTATTTTTAATTAGATTTTTCGTTTGCAAAAATATAAATTTGCAATCAATTAAAGACATTAATATCACATTAAAAAATGAAAATCCACAACTTTACTTTATCCCTTTACTTTATATCAATTTTGATAAGTTCTTGCTGGAGCTCAAAAGAAATTTCAGAAGAACTTAATACTACAAAAGAAATNTTAATTATTGAGAAAGAAANTGATTTAAAGGAGATAAAGTATGAAAATNANATTTTTAACAATAAAATAAAATCTGTTGTTTGTAACAAAAACAAATTAGACCTTTCATTACCCATATTAAACCTGGGTAGTAAAGATGTGCTAACTATACATTTTGACGACCTTGATGGAGACAGAAAAGATTATTATTATAATATTATTCATTGTAATTCTAATTGGGAAAAGAGCGATCTAATTGAAAGCGAGTATTTAGATGGATTTTATACTAATTCAATTTCAGATTATGAATTCTCTTTTAACACAGTACAGAAATACACTCACTACATGTTTGAATTTCCGAATCAAAATGTTAAACCAAAAGTATCTGGGAATTATATTTTTCAAATATTTGAAGAGAATAAAAATATTGTTCTTACGAAACGATTTATGGTTCTCGACAATAAAGTAGTAATTGATTCAAAGATTAGAAGAGCAACTCTTGCTGATTTTAGAGCAACTAGACATGAAATTGACTTTTCAATTAATTACAATAATGTTAACATATCAGATCCCTATTCTGAAATTACAGTACACATAAAACAAAATAATAGCGAGGAAAATATTATTACTGATTTACATCCACTATTTGTCAAAAATCAAAAACTAATTTATGACTACGAGTCAGAAAACACATTTTTAGGAAATAATGAATTTAGACATTTTGATTTTTCAAGCTTAAGATATCAGTCTGATAGGATTAGTGAAATTAAATTTGACAGTATTAATAATGTATACCTTTTTGATGATCATAAAAGAACCTTCAACCAATACTCTATTGAACCTGACATTAATGGTAATTTTTTAATAAGAACTCAAGAAGGATGGAATCCAAACAATGAAGCAGACTATGCATATGTTCATTTTACATTAGAAATAGAAGAAATAAGTAATCAAGAAATCTATTTACTTGGATCATTCTCTGACTGGAAATTAGATAAAGAGTTTAAACTTTTATATAATAAGGAAACTCAGAAATATGAAACGATTTTATTACTAAAACAAGGTTATTACAACTATCAATACGCTTTGTTAAATAATGATGCTAAAGAAAATATTAACTTTATTGAAGGAAATCATTATCAGACTAGAAATGATTATTATATATATGTTTATTATAGACCTGTGGGAGCAAGATACGATCAATTAGTTGGATACAGCAAAAATTCAAGTAAAGAACTTTTTTAGTTCTCATTCAACTAAACAAATATTTATTTTTTTACTTGAGAAACTCCTTAATATTCTTTTTCTTTAACTTTGAGTCAGCATATTTGTTAAGAAGAAATTCAACATCTTTCTGAGTAATAATCTTATTATTCATATACTCAATAATAAGTTCTTTAGCATTTTCTTTAATATTCTCATTTTTCATAATGCTATCTTTAAAAGCTATTTCTTTAAGTCTTTTATCTTTTTTAGCTTTTGCTAATTCCTTATTCTTCATCTCTTCTGCTAACGCTTTTTGTCTGGCTTGCTGTGCAGATACTAACTTCTGCTGTTCAATGGCTTCCAATGATAAACGTTCCTGTTCAGCTATTGCAGATATAATGCTGTCCTTTAAAATTTGATTTGCAACCACAGCTGCCAAACGAGCTTCCTCTTCTGCAACCACAGCTGCCAAACGAGCTTCCTCTTCTGCAACCACAGCAGCTAAACGAGCTTCCTCTTCTGCAATTTCTAATAAAACACGTTCTTGCTCTGCATTTGCAAGTATCTGTTCTTCACTTATACTATTAGAGTTGTATGCATTTTGATTATTTTCATAATTAGACTTAACAGCGATTTCTTTTTGCTTATTAGTAAAGGAATCATCTAATTCAATATTATTTTCAATCTCAATCTCAATATCTATTGATGGAAAAAAAGTACTTAAAAGTACTTTTTGACTATTACTAAAATAATTAGTTACTAGTCCTAAAACCGAAACATTACTAGATGTTAAATCAATATTTGGTTCAGGAAGATTCACATAGTTGTATTCAAGAGAAGGCGGATTCCACGCTTTAAAGTTTATTTCAGTAGTGCTAAAAAAACTTAATAGCACTACTGAAACAACTAATATAGATATATTTTTATTCATTATTTATTTATTACAGTTGAGAAATAAAACTTCCAGCAAAAGTTGATAAAATCAGTATAAACCAAATAGAGAATGCTAATAAAGGTTGATTCTTATCTTTTGCTTTTTCTTCATTAATCAATGACATTATATATATAGGTTCTTCAGAACGAATTTTGAAGGCATTGTAGAACAAAGAAGCTAAATATGACATAGCTACAGACAGGAGCATTCCTCCGAACAATGCCGTAAATAATATTGCAAATAACATTGCTAAATTTTTAAAAAATCTAAGCATTGTAATCTGTGATTCATCATACTTAACAAGTCCTTCAAACATTGACACCTTATCTTTTCCAAAGACTAAATCTTCATTTAACTTTGCTAGTTTCTCAGTTTCTTTATTAATTTTATCTTGCATGATTTGAGCTAAAGATTTCTCTTCATTACCCAAAACTCCATCAGTAATATTGGGAGTAACCTCACCTTTATTCTTTGTGAATTTTTTCCAGGACCATCTATCTGTATCATATCCAAAATTATAAGCCCAATCAATTAAAGTACTTTTTAGATTTGACTGCTCTTTCCTTATTGAATATGGAGAATTCAATTTTAATTGATATGATCTTGTAGCAGAAGGTTTTGAGATATCCCCAAGGCCCTTAGCTAATACACGATAATCATATTTTTCAACGTGCTTAGATCTAACATCAGAAACAACATACTGTGTAACATCAGATCCAACTGAACCATATTCAGACCAATTATCATTCTTTTCTGAAGATAGTTTTCTTTCAATAACAAATCCATCTTCACCAGTAGAATTGTCATTCCAAGCAAAGACTAACCTTAAATTATATTCAGATGAAATTCTTAGATTTGAAGGAGAGTTAATATTACGTTTAAAAGTTCTATGATCAAATTCTGAACTGTAGTCAGAATCTCCATTCTTGTTAGAAGCTTTTACTCTATAGACATAAGATTTACCTTCAACAATATTCATATCTACAAAAGATGTTACATCATCTGTAGAGGAAATTGTTATCCAATCAGATTTTTTTGTTTGGCCTTTTTCCTTTCTTTGAACTTTAAACTTATATTTTCGACTCTCATATTGTTTGATATGTTTAGAAATTCTTTTAATTAATTTATCTGTTTTCTTAATTTGATTAGAAATTTCAACTGTATCATCTATTGCTCCCTTAAGCATCTTTGGAAGTTCGGCAGTATAATCAGTTTCATATTTATTTAAAATAATTTCTGGATTTTCAATGACATTATTAGGAAAGTCTAAACCAAAGTTATTTTGATGAGCTCTAACATTTAGCTCAATTGCAGTCTCAAATGCATCTTCAACATCTGATATAGTTTCAACTGTAAAGTCATTCAATACTTTATCAAGATCCTGTTCTGCTTCAGTATTGTCTTCTACAATACTAGCAGCTCTATCAACTAAAACTTGATTTTTCAATGAATCTGAAGCAGCAACAGAAATAAATATTAAAGCTGCAGGTATAATTAAAACTAATGCTATCCAAATTGCACCAGGTACTGTAGCTAAAACTAATTGCAATCCTTTTTCTTTAATTGCAGTCAAATAATTTAATACTGAATCCTGCATTGAGGTAGATTCATCTTTGTGTAAAAGATGATTTGGAAAAACTGATTGTGCAAAAAACAAAACAATTAATGATAAAATTACTATAGCTGATAAAAATACATTTGTATTTATAGCGATTCCAAGAAAAACAAGTCCTAAATCTGGAATCCAACTAAGCAATAACAATAACTCAATTACAACTACTGCAACTATTGATGCAATAACATAGTTTAATGCTGTATGCATCACCTTTGTTCCATGTTCATTATGATTTCTATCATCACCATCAGACATAGAAGTCACTACTCCGTATGCTTTGATAGAAGGAAGTGTAGCAATCAGAAGACCTAAAAAGCCTATAACTTCATATCCTGTTAAAATAGATAGGTAAATTGAAATTCCTAGTATTACTAATGCATAGAAAGCACCAGTAAATGTTGCTGTTAATCTAGGTTTTTTGTAAGTACGTTTTATTGAATTAAAAGAAGTCTTATAAAGATCCCATACCCAAATTAGACAGTAGTGATATAGTGATTTGAAAATAATTTTTACTGGCATCCAGAAAATATTCCAAAACACCCAAATAAACGAACTAACAATCCATTTAACAATTTTCCAAAGAGGAAAAATAGTTTTAATAAATTCCCATATTGGTTTAATAACAAAGTTAATTATAGGAATAATAATATTTTCTACTATTATATCATAAATTGTTTTAATAAGCCAAGCTGCAAATTGTGCCATAACGTAAAAAGCATAGCCTGACCAAACAAATACATTTATAATGAATATAAATGGTACAATAATTAATACTAGAAGTGTCCAAGCATTTTTAAGACCTTTAATTCTATCTAAGCTAATTAGATAAGATGGCTCCTCATTTCTATGCTTAGAAAATAAAAAACCAAGAGTAGCAAAAGGAAGAAAAGATAAAAGAGTACCAAATACTAATAATACCCAAGTATCTGTGTTTCCTAATATCATTATGTCATTTAAAATATCCATATATAAGTAAAATTTTAGTTAATATTAAATGCAATAATAACAAAAAAAAAAAAAAAATCGTATGATTCAAAAATAGAATCACAAGAAATTAGATTTAATTTTTATTAAGTTATCATTAATTAATGCATTAAATTTATACAATTCCTATATTTGTAAAAAAAAAAAAAATGTCAAACGGATTTTACAATATACCTACAGCAACAAATGAACCAGTTAAGGAATATACTTTAAACAGCAGAGAGCGAAAAGAACTTTTAGCTGAATATAAAGCAATGTATAACTCTAAAGTAGATATACCAATGTATATTGGAAACAAAAAAGTATTTACAGAAGACAAAAGAGATTTATCTCCACCTCATGAACATAACCATGTTATTGGAAACTCTAACTATGGTGGTGAGAAAGAAGTAAATGAAGCTATAGATGCAGCATTAGCCGCTAAGAAAAATTGGGCAAACATGAAATGGGAAAATCGAGCAGCTATTTTCTTAAAGGCTGCAGATTTATTAGCTGGTCCATTTCGTTCAAAACTAAATGCAGCTACAATGCTTGGTCAAAGCAAGAATGTTATGCAAGCTGAAATTGATGCTGCATGTGAACTAATAGATTTCTTTAAATTTAATGTTCAGTACATGAGTCAACTTTACAAAGAACAGCCCGAATCACTACCTGGAACATGGAATCGGCTAGAGCATCGTCCATTAGAAGGTTTTATTTTTGCTTTAACACCATTTAACTTTACATCAATATGTGCAAACCTCTGTGCTGCTCCAGCTATGTTGGGAAACGTAATTATCTGGAAGCCAGCTGAAACACAGATTTTTTCTGCCAAAGTAATAATGGAGCTATTTCAAGAAGCTGGCCTTCCTGATGGCGTAATAAATATGGTCACTGTAAGTGGTAAAACAATTTCTAAAGTTATCTTTGAAAGCAAACATTTTGCAGGACTACATTTTACAGGAAGTACTGATGTCTTTCGCACATTATGGAAATCAATTGGAAATAATATTGAAAAATACAGAACATATCCAAGAATTGTCGGAGAAACAGGTGGAAAGGATTTTATCATTGCTCATTATTCTGCAAAATCAAATGAAGTAGCAACAGCAATTTCTAGAGGTGCTTTTGAATTTCAAGGACAAAAATGTTCTGCCGCTTCGCGTGCCTATATTCCAAATAACATTTGGGAAAAAGTTAAAGATCAGATTGTAAGTGACTGTTTAAGTTTTAAAATGGGTGGTCCAGAAGATACCTCCAACTTTATTAATGCTGTTATTTCTGAAAAAGCATTTGATAGTATATCTTCATATATTGAGTTTGCAAAATCATCTGATGAAGCTAAAATTATTGCTGGTGGAAAATATGATAAATCGGTAGGATACTATATTGAACCAACAATTATAGTAACAACCAATCCAAAGTTTAAAACTATGGTTGAAGAAGTATTTGGTCCAGTAATTACAATTTATGTATATGACTCTGAAAAATGGGAAGAAACAATAGAATTAGTAGATGAGACATCAGAATATGCTTTGACAGGTGCTGTAATTTCTCAAGATAGATATGCAATTGAATATGCCACAAAAAGACTTGAAAATGCAGCAGGTAACTTTTACATAAATGACAAACCGACAGGTGCTGTTGTAGGTCAGCAGCCTTTTGGTGGAGCTAGGGGATCTGGAACAAATGATAAAGCAGGATCAATATTAAATTTACTGAGATGGGTGTCTCCCAGAACTATTAAGGAAACATTTGTACCTGCTAAAGATTACAAATATCCTTTTTTAGGATAAAGTAATTACTACCTAAATATAAAAAAAATCCTACATTAAGTAGGATTTTTCATGTTATTGAAGTACATTTTATTACGCTATAGGTGTAGGTCCACCAAAATTCATTGGAATTCCTTTAGTTGGATCAATATCCTTAATTTCCCCGTGTTGATTTTCAAATTTACGTACATTTTCAGAAAGCGCCTTCATAAAACGCTTTGCATGCTGAGGTGTTAAAATAACTCTTGATTTAACTTTAGCTTTAGGAATACCTGGCATCATTTGAATAAAATCTACTACGAATTCAGAAGGTGAGTGGTTAATAATTGCTAAATTACTATATGTTCCTTCTGCAATAGTATCAGAAAGTTCGATATTTAGACCATCTTTTTTTTTATCATCATTCATAATAAATTATTTATTCTTCAGAGTGAACAATTTCTTCATTAGTAATTTTATCTGCTTCTTCTTTAAGTTTAACTAAAGCATCATATTCTTCCTGTGAACCAACAACAGTCTCTTCGGTATTAATTAAGCCTGTTCCTGCAGGTATTTTCTTACCAATAATTACATTTTCTTTTAAACCAATTAAATTATCTCTTTTAGCATTAATAGCAGCTTCATTAAGAACTTTAGTAGTTTGTTGGAAAGAAGCGGCAGAAATCCATGAGTCAACTTGAAGTGAAGCACGTGTTATTCCTTGCAGAACAGGAATACCAATTGCAGCAACAGTATCTCTTGCTTGTACTTCAGAAGCATCTTTTCTCTTAAGTCTAGAATTTTCTACTCTTAACTCTCTTGGAGAAATAATCTGACCTGCTTTAAACTCATCTGAATCTCCAGCATCAGTAATTATTTTCATTCCAAATAATTCATCATTCTGTTTTTGAAATGAATCTTTTCCGACTAAAGAATCTTCTAAAAAGAATGTGTCACCAGAGTACGCAATTTTCACCTTTCTCATCATTTGACGAACTAATACTTCAAAATGTTTATCATTAATCTTAACCCCTTGAAGTCTATAAACATCTTGGATCTCATTTACAATATATTGCTGAACTTCTACAACACCTTTTATAGCGAGTATATCTGCAGGAGTAATAACTCCATCACATAATGGCATACCAGCTTTTACGTAATCATTTTCTTGAACTAAAATTTGTTTAGATAATTTAACTAAATACTTTTTAGTTTCACCTGTTTTTGTAGTAATAATTATTTGTCTATTACCTCTAATAATCTTACCGAAAGTTACAGAACCATCTACTTCAGAAACAACAGCTGGATTGGAAGGGTTTCTTGCTTCAAACATCTCTGTTACCCTTGGTAATCCACCAGTAATATCTCCAGAAGATCCACCAGATCTTGGTATCTTAACTAAAATTTCTCCAGCATTAACCTTAGCACCATCTTCAACGGCAAGATGAGCACCAACTGGAAGAGAATAATTTTTATCTCCAATAGCAAGTGAAGGAGAAATTGTTTTAGTTCTACTATCAATAATTACTTTTTCTTGATAACCAGTTTGCTCATCAGATTCTTTCCTATATGAAACTCCCTCAGTAATATCAATAAATTCAATTTTACCTGCAATTTCAGAAACAATTACAGCATTATATGGATCCCATTCACAAACCACGTCTCCTTTTCTAACTTTACCTTCTTTAATAAAAATAGTTGATCCATAAGGAACTATTGATGTAGAAATAATAACTCCATTTTCATCAATAACCTTTGTTTCAGCTGCTCGTGAAACAACAATCTCTGTTGTTTTTCCTGACTTATTTTTAGAGACAACTGTTCTTAAATCATCAATCTCAAGTTTACCATCTTTCTTAATAACTATGGATGAATCAACTTCAGACCGAGATGCAGTACCACCAACATGAAATGTTCTTAATGTTAATTGGGTTCCTGGTTCCCCTACAGATTGAGCTGCAACAACACCTACAGTTTCACCTACTTGTGCCATTCTACTAGTAGATAACGATTTCCCATAACATTGCTTACAAATTCCTCTTCTAGTCTGGCAAGTTAATGCAGATCGAACTTCAACGCATTCAATTCCAGATTCTTCTATTAATTTTGCAAGAGTGTAAGTAATCATCTCATTTGCTTCAACCAAAGTCTTGTTGCTTTCCGGATGAACAACATCTATCATACTTATTCTTCCTGAAATTCTTTCAGCTAATGATTCTAAGACATCATCATTTACTTTAAGTGCATAAACATCTAGTCCTTTTAATGTACCACAATCATCTTCAGTAATAATTACATCTTGAGCTACATCTACTAATCTTCTTGTTAAATAACCAGCATCAGCTGTTTTAAGAGCAGTATCTGCTAGCCCTTTACGAGCACCGTGAGTAGAGATAAAATATTCTAGAATTGATAATCCTTCTCTGAAGTTTGTTGTAATTGGGTTTTCAATAATAGACTCTCCATGATCTCCAGATTTTTTAGGCTTAGCCATTAACCCCCTCATACCTGACAACTGTCGTATTTGTTCTTTTGAACCCCTTGCACCTGAATCAAGCATCATAAAAACAGAATTAAAACCTTGTTTATCTGAACTAATATTTTTCATTACAGTATCAGTCAACCTAGCATTGGTCGTAGTCCAAACATCAATAACTTGATTGTATCTTTCATTATTTGTGATGAAACCCATTGCATAGTTATTTTTAATACCCTCTACTTTCTTGTTAGCATCTGCTATCAATCCTTCTTTTTCTTCAGGAACAATAACATCTCCAAGGTTAAAAGATAGTCCACCTCTAAATGCCATATTAAAACCAATTTTCTTAATTGCATCAAGAAAATGAACTGTCCTTGCAATTCCACACTTCTCAAGTACGTCACCTATAATATTTCTAAGAGCTTTTTTAGTTAGCAAGTCATTTACAAAATTAACTTGTTCTGGTACAAATTCGTTAAATAGAACTCTACCAACGGTTGTATTAATTATTCTATTATTACCAGATTTATCAATTATTCTTACTTTAATTAATGCGTGTAAATCTGCAATTTTCTCATTATAAGCAATTTTAACTTCTTCAAGAGAATAGAATGTCATTCCATCTCCTTTAACCTTATCATTATCTATTGATTTCTTTTCTTTAGTCATGTAATATAGACCAAGAATCATGTCCTGAGAAGGAATAGTAATAGGTGATCCATTAGCAGGATTCAAGATATTATGTGAAGCTAACATTAGAACCTGAGCTTCAAGAATTGCAGCAGTTCCTAAAGGCAAGTGAACAGCCATTTGATCACCATCAAAATCAGCATTAAAAGCAGCACATGCTAGTGGGTGAAGCTGGATAGCCTTTCCTTCAATCATCTTAGGTTGAAATGCTTGTATCCCAAGTCTATGTAATGTTGGAGCTCTATTTAACAATACTGGGTGGCCTTTCATGACATTTTCTAATATGTCCCAAACAACAGATTCTCTTGCGTCTATAATCTTTTTAGCAGATTTAACTGTCTTAACGATACCTCTTTCAATAAGTTTTCTTATGATAAATGGTTTATATAATTCAGCTGCCATATCTTTTGGAAGCCCACATTCATGCATTTGCATTTCAGGACCAACTACAATAACTGAACGTGCAGAATAATCAACTCTTTTACCTAAAAGATTCTGCCTAAATCTTCCTTGTTTACCTTTAAGTGAGTCTGACAATGATTTTAACGCTCTCTTTCCATCTGTCTTAACAGCTGCAGATTTTCTTGAATTATCAAATAATGCATCGACAGATTCCTGCAACATTCGCTTCTCATTTCTTAAAATTATTTCGGGAGCATTAATCTCCATTAATCTTTTTAATCTATTATTTCTAATAATAACTCTTCTATATAAATCATTAAGATCAGATGTAGCAAACCTTCCTCCATCTAAGGGAACAAGCGGTCGTAACTCTGGAGGTATAACCGGAATAACCTTAACAGTCATCCATTCGGGTCTATTCTCAGTGTGTGTTTGCCCTTCCCTCATTAACTCAATGATTTGTAGTCTTTTTAAAGATTCTTTCTTTCTTTGTTGTGAAGTTTCATTATCTGCATCATATCTAAGTTTGTAAGAGAGCTCATCTAAATTTATTTTAGCTAATAAATCATGAATAGCTTCTCCACCCATTTTTGCAACAAATCTATTAGGATCATCTTCAGATAGATATTGATTTTCAGCTGGTTGAGCATCTAAAATATCTAAATACTCTTCTTCAGATAAAAAGTCTAAATATTTTACTGGTTCACCCTCTGTATTAACAATACCTTCTGGGGCATTAATAACAACATAACGTTCATAATAAACAATCATATCGAGTTGCTTTGAAGATAAACCAAGTAGATATCCTATTTTATTTGGTAATGTTCTAAAATACCAAATATGAGCTACTGGAACAACTAGACTAATATGTCCAATTCTTTCCCTTCTAACTTTCTTCTCAGTAACTTCAACGCCACATCTATCACATACAATTCCTTTGTATCTGATTCTTTTATATTTTCCACAATGACACTCATAATCTTTAGTAGGTCCGAAGACTCTTTCACAAAACAATCCACCACTTTCAGGCTTGTATGTCCTATAATTAATAGTTTCTGGTTTTGTTACTTCACCTGATGACTTTGACAAAATATCTTCTGGTGATGACAAACTAATCTTAATAGAGTTAATATCTTGAGCTTGAACTGTATTTTGTATTTTCTTCATATTTATATTATTCAAATGAAACTTTTAATCCTAATCCATTAAGCTCATGCAATAGAACGTTAAACGATTCAGGGATACCCGCTTTAGGCAATTCTTTTCCCTTTACAACTGCTTCGAAAGCCTTTGCTCTTCCAATTACATCATCAGATTTTAAAGTAAGCATTTCTTGTAAAATATTTGATGCACCGTATCCTTCAAGAGCCCAAACCTCCATTTCTCCTAATCTTTGACCTCCAAACTGTGCTTTACCACCTAAAGGCTGTTGAGTAATTAAAGAGTATGGCCCTATTGATCTTGCATGCATCTTATCATCAATTAGATGACTAAGCTTCAGCATATAAATTATTCCAACTGTAGCTGTTTGTTCAAAACGCTCTCCAGTACCACCATCATATAGATAAGTTTGACCAAGTCGAGGTATATTAGCTTCATCTGTTTCGGTATTAATTTGATCAATACTTGCTCCATCAAATACAGGTGTGAAATATTTCTTTCCTAATTCATCACCAGCCCAGCCAAGTATTGTTTCATAAATTTGACCAAGATTCATACGAGATGGTACCCCAAGTGGATTTAATATAATATCAACTGAAGTCCCATCTTCTAAAAATGGCATATCTTCTTCTTTAACAATTCTTGATACGATACCTTTATTACCATGACGACCAGCTAATTTATCTCCAACCTTAACTTTACGTTTTTGTGCAATTTGAACTTTTGCCAATTGAAGAACACCTGCAGGAAGTTCATCACCAATAGTTATAGCAAAACGTTTTCTTCTATATTCACCATAAATATCATTATACTTTCTAAGATAATTTTCAATTGTTTTATTAACTAGTAAATTATTTTCCTTATTAGCTGTCCAATTATAAGGATCAACAAGAGTAAAGTCTATTCCGAACAACATTTTCTTTGTAAACTTTTCACTTTTTGGAATAACTTCTTCACCTAAAATATTTTTTACACCCTTAGATGCTTTACCACCAATAATCTGATATAATTTACTTGATAAAATATTTTTTAAAACATGAGCTTCTTTCTCAAAATCTTTATCTAAAATCAATAAAGCTTCTTTATCAGAATTCTTTATTCTCCTATCTTTTACAGTTTTTGCAAATAAAGATTTCCCTATAACAACACCTGCATCAGAAGGTTTAGCTTTTAATGAAGCATCCTTAACGTCTCCGGCTTTTTCACCAAAAATTGCTCTAAGTAATTTTTCTTCTGGAGTAGGATCAGATTCTCCTTTTGGAGTAATTTTACCAACAAGAATATCTCCATGATGTACATGAGCTCCAACTCTTACCATTCCGTATTCGTCTAAATCTTTAGTTGCTGTTTCACTGATATTTGGAATATCTGCAGTAAGCTCTTCCAATCCTCTTGTCGTCTCCCTAACATTTACAACATGTTCAATAATATGAAGTGAAGTAAACAAATCTTCTTTTACAACTCTTTCTGATAATATAATTGCATCCTCAAAATTATATCCTTTCCAGGGCATAAACGCAACCTTTAGATTTCTACCAATTGCTAATTCACCATTTTCTGTAGCATATCCATGACATAAAACTTGACCTTTGACAACTTTATCTCCAACTCTAACAATCGGTTGTATGTTAATACAAGTTCTTTGATTTGTTTTTTGGAATTTAGTTAAATCGTATGATTTTTCAGCATCATCAAAGCTTATCAATTCTTCTTCAGAACTTTTTGTATAGATAACTTTAATTATATTAGCATCAACATATGAAACTTTTCCTTCACCTTCTGCATTAATCATTGTTCTAGAGTCACGGGCTACATGTGGCTCAATACCAGTTCCAACTATTGGAGCATCTGTCCTTAATAATGGCACAGCTTGTCTCATCATATTAGATCCCATCAAAGCTCTATTAGCATCATCATGTTCTAAAAAAGGTATTAACGATGCAGCAATTGATGCAATTTGGTTTGGAGCAACATCCATTAAAGTTACATTCGAAGGTTCTGCTATGAGATAATCTGCCTCACTTCTTGATTGTATTCTATCATTTTCAAATGAACCATCATTGTTTAACGGCGCATTTGCCTGAGCAATTACTTGATCTATTTCCTGTTCAGCACTTTTATATATTGGATTTTCATTAATATCAATTTTACCATTATTAACATTTCTGTATGGAGTTTCTATAAAACCTAATGTGTTAATCTTAGCAAAAACAGCAAGTGAAGAAATAAGTCCAATATTAGGACCTTCAGGAGTTTCAATAGGACAAAGTCTACCGTAATGAGTATAATGTACATCTCTAACTTCAAAACCTGCTCTCTCTCTAGTTAATCCACCAGGTCCTAAGGCAGATATTCTTCTTTTGTGAGTAACTTCAGCTAATGGGTTTGTTTGATCCATAAATTGAGACAATTGTGATGTCCCAAAGAAAGAATTAATTACAGCTGACAATGTTTTAGCATTAATCAAATCTATTGGAGTGAAAATTTCATTATCTCTTACATTCATTCTTTCTCTAATAGTTCGAGCCATTCTACTCAATCCGAGATTGAATTGATTAGATAGTTGCTCCCCAACTGTTCTTATTCTTCTATTACTTAAATGATCAATATCATCAACATCAACTTTTGAATTTTGAAGTGATATTAAGTTGGAAATAATTGAAACAATATCTTCTTTAGTTAAAACCATTTTATCTTCAGAAATATTCAGCTTTAATCTTGAATTAATTCTAAATCTCCCAACATGACCTAAACTATACCTTTGATCTGAGAAAAACAATTTATCAATCATACCTCTTGCTGTATCATCATCAGGTGCTTCTGCAGTTCTTAATTGTCTATAAATATGTCGTATTGCCTCAACTTCAGAATTAGTTGGATCTTTCTGCAAGGTGTTATAAATAAGTGCATGGTCAGATGCTGAACCATCTATCTTGTGAAGTAAAATTGTCTCAACTCCAGATTCAACAATATCAGCGATATGTTCACTTTTGAGTATTAGATCTCTTTCAAAGATAACCTCATTTCTTTCAATTGGCACTAACTCACCAGTATCTTCATCAACAAAATCATCAACCCAAGACTTTAAAACTCTTGCAGCTAGTTTTCTTCCAATGTGTTTTTTTAAACCACTCTTTGTAACTTTGACTTCGTCAGCAAGCCCAAAAATATCTAAAATATCTCTATCAGATTCGTATCCTATTGCCCTAAGCAATGTAGTAACAGGCAACTTCTTTTTTCTATCAATGTAAGCATACAGGACATTATTTGTATCAGTTGTAAACTCAATCCAAGAACCTTTAAAAGGAATTACCCTAGCTGAATATAGTTTAGTTCCGTTTGAATGAAAACTTTGTCCAAAAAATACTCCAGGTGATCTGTGTAATTGAGATACAACTATACGCTCTGCACCATTTATAACAAAAGAACCCTTTGGGGTCATAAAAGGAATATTACCAAAATAAACATCTTGTACAATTGTTTCAAAATCTTCATGATCTGGATCAGTACAATACAACTTTAATTTTACTTTAAGCGGGACTTTAAAAGTTAGACCTCTATTTATACATTCTTCTATTGAGTACCTTGGTGGATCAATAGTATAATCTATAAACTCTAAAACAAAATTATTTCTTGAGTCAGTTATAGGAAAAAGATCTTCGAAAGCTTTGTATAAACCTTCATTTCTTCTTTCATCTAATGTAGTTCCAATCTGAAAAAAAGATTGAAAACTTTTAAGTTGAACATCTAAAAAATCAGGGAACTTAACTGTATTTTTTAAAGATGCAAAATTAATTCTTTGGTTGTTATTTGATGTAGGCAAAACGGTAATTTTTAGTTATAAAATAGTGGTGCAATAAAAAAACCAAAGGGTTTAAACCTTATAAAAATAAGATTTAAACCTTTGTAATGTTTAAGGAATTTACTTTAGCTCAACTTCTGCTCCAGCTTCTTCCAATGCTTTTTTCATTCCTTCAGCCTCTTCCTTGCTTACACCTTCTTTTACAGCTTTAGGAGCGGCATCAACAATGTCTTTTGCTTCTTTAAGACCTAATCCTGTTAATTCCTTAACAGCTTTGACAACTTGTAATTTTGCTGCACCTGATGATTTTAAAATTACATCAAACTCAGTTTGTTCATTACCAGCATCTGCACCTCCTCCTCCAGCTGAAGGTCCTGCAACTGCAACTGCAGCAGCAGCTGGTTCTATTCCATACTCATCTTTAAGTATAGTTGCTAATTCATTAACATCTTTTACAGATAAGTTAACTAATTGTTCTGCGAATTCTTTTAAATCTGCCATTTTATTTATTTTATTTATTTTATTTTAATTATTTTAAATGTTGGAAGCATTTTTTTCTAATTTTCTTTTTCTGATAATGATTTTATAATTCCTGAAAGCTTATTACCACCAGATTGTAATGATGAAATTACGTTCTTAGCAGGAGACTGTAATAATGTTATAATATCACCAATTAATTCATCTTTAGATTTAAGATCTGCAAGTGCAGATAAATTATCATCACCTATATAAAGTGATTCTTCTAAAAATGCAGCTTTAAGTATAGGTTTTTCATTTTTCTTAGCTCGAAACTCTTTAATAATTTTAGCAGGAGTGTTTGCGTTATCAGCTTGCATAATTGATGTATTCCCAACTAAAACACCATAGAGTTCACTAAAATCAGTATCATTTTTTTCAAAAGCTTTCTTAAGTAAAGTGTTTTTTACAACCTGTAAAGAAACATTTCTCTTAAAACATAATCTTCTTAAAGCGCTATTTTGGTCAGCAGTCAAACCAGAAATATCAGCTAAATAAAAATTTGTATTATCCTTTAGCATTCCGTCAAGAACTGCTATCATTTCATTTTTTTCTTTTTTATTCATTTTAATGCTATATAATTAATTAAGCTAAAGTGCTAACATCTATTTCAACACCTAATCCCATTGTACTTGACATAAAAACACTTTTCATGTATGTTCCTTTTGCGGCAGTAGGTTTTAATCTAATGATTGTTTGAAGTAACTCTTGTGCATTCTCAGAAATCTTTTGGGAATCAAAAGAAACTTTAGCAACAGATGCATGAATTATTCCGTTCTTCTCTACTTTAAAATCAATTTTTCCTTTTTTAACATCAGCGACAGCTTTACCTATATCCATAGTCACTGTACCAGATTTTGGATTTGGCATTAAATTTCTAGGACCTAAAACCCGTCCTAAAGCACCAATTTTACCCATGACTGAAGGCATAGTTACGATAACATCAACATCTGTCCACCCACCTTTTATTTTCTCAATGTATTCATCAAGACCCACGTAGTCAGCTCCAGCTTCTTTAGCTTCAGCTTCTTTATCAGCAGATACAAGAGCTAGTACTTTTAAAGTTTTTCCAGTACCATGAGGAAGTGAAGCAACACCTCTTACCATTTGGTTAGCTTGCCTTGGGTCGACACCAAGTCTTACTGCAAGATCAATTGTTTCATCAAATTTAACTTTAGAAAGTTTTTTGATTAAATCAGATGCATCATCTAAATTATAAGATTTAGATAAATCAATATTCTCTAAAGAATTTTTTCGGTTTTTACTAATTGCCATCAGTTAAATTATTTATTTAATTAAGAAGGAAAATCTCCTTTAACATTTATACCCATACTTCTAGCTGTACCAGCTATCATCTTCATTGCAGACTCAACTTTAAAAGCATTTAAATCAGCCATTTTATCTTCAGCTATAACCCTAAGTTGATCCCAAGTAACAGTACCTACTTTTTGTTTATTTGGCTCCGAAGAACCACTTTTCTTTTTTGCAGCAGCTAAAATCTGAACAGCGGCGGGAGATGTTTTTGTAACAAATTCAAAAGATTTATCAGCAAAAACTGTAATAACTACAGGAACAATACTTCCAGATTTATCTTGAGTTCTTGCATTAAATTGTTTACAAAATTCCATTATATTAACACCCTTTGCACCAAGAGCTGGACCCACAGGTGGTGCAGGATTAGCAGCCCCTCCTCTAATTTGTAATTTAATAAGTGCTGAGATTTCTTTTGCCATTTAATTATATTTTTTCAACCTGCATAAAATTCAATTCCAAAGGAGTTTTTCTCCCAAAGATTTTAACCATTAATTGTAACTTCTTCTTTTGCTCATCAATAGCTTCTATTTCAGCATTGAAACTATTAAATGGCCCATCAATAACCTTAACATTTTCACCAACAACAAATGGAATGTTAACTTGTTCCTCAGCCAATGCCATATCATCAACCTTACCAAGTATTCTATTAATCTCGCTCTGTCGCATAGGAACAGGAACACCTCCTTTTGTTGCACCTAAGAAGCCTAAAACATTAGTTACGTTCTTGAGAACATGAGGAACTTCTCCTACAAGATCAGCCTCAACAAGAACATACCCTGGGAAGAAATTTTTTTCTTTACTTACTTTCTTGCCATTTCTAATTTGATAAACTTTTTCAGTTGGCACAAGAATCTGAGCAACAAAATCTTTCATATTCAATCTGTCAATTTCTTTTTCAAGAAAATCAACAGTCTTTCTTTCTTTACCCCCAATTACTCTCAGAACATACCATTTCATATTTCGAATCTCTTCTTGCATATATATTAAAATAAACTATAAAAAACATTCATAATATTACTAAAAGTTTGATCCATCGCATATATTATCAGTGCAATAATGAGAGATGCAATAGCGACAACAATAGAACTACTTTGTAGATCTGACCAACTAGGCCAACTAACTTTATTTATTAGTTCATCATATGAACTTTTAATGTATGATTCTTTTTTAGCCATTTTTTTAATCTTTACTTGCACGGGTGGAGAGACTCGAACTCCCAGCCAATAGTTTTGGAGACTACTACTCTACCAATTGAGCTACACCCGTTTATTAAGTAGAGAAAGACCTATGAAGTCTTTCTCTACAATAAACTTAAGTTTAATTACTAAAGTAATTTAGTAATTTGCCCAGCACCTACAGTTCTACCTCCTTCTCTAATTGCAAACCTTAGACCTTCACTCATTGCAACATCAGAAATTAACTCAACAGTAATTGTTAAATTATCTCCTGGCATAACCATTTCAGTTCCTGAAGGTAAAAATATCTCACCAGTTACGTCAGTTGTTCTTATGTAAAACTGAGGTCTATATTTATTATGGAATGGAGTATGTCTACCACCTTCTTCCTTTTTAAGAATATAAACTTCTGCTTCAAATTTACCATGAGGTTTAACAGATCCTGGTTTACAAATAACCATACCTCTTTTTATATCTGTTTTCTCAATTCCTCTTAGCAAGAT
>NYTT01000009.1 GCA_002683775.1 Flavobacteriales bacterium | reverse complement strand
AGAATTAAGTTGTAATTTTAATAATCTACCTTATGAAATAACAATTGATAATTATAAAGAAAAACATAATAAATTATTGAAAAGAAAAGAAATACTTAAACGAATATGCAAATAACAAAGGAAAACATAGATACATTTATTAAAGGAACAATAATGAATTGTGAGTTTATGGATATAACTAAAATAGATTTTATTCCAAAAGGTATAACACGTTTATGTTGTAATGACAACCTTCTAACATCACTTCCTAAATTACCAGAAAGTCTAATACGTTTATATTGTGGTAGTAATCAATTAACTGAATTACCTAAATTACCTGAAAGTTTAATGTATTTAAATTGTTATGATAATAATAATTTAACTGAATTACCTAAACTACCAGAGAGTTTAAAGGATTTAGATTGTTATAATAATAATTTAACTGAACTTCCTAAACTACCTGAAAATTTAGTATATTTAAATTGTGATAATAATAATTTACCTTATAAAGTAACTTTAGATAATTATAAAGAAAAACATAATAAATTTATAAAAAGAAAAGAAATACTTAGTAAGATATGTGGATAACAAAGGATAACATAGATAGATTTATTAGAGGAACAACAATGGATTGTGTTGATAGAGGAATAACTAAAATAGATTATATTCCAGAAGGTATAACTCATTTGTTTTGTGATAGAAATCTATTAACTGAATTACCAAAGTTACCTGAAAGTTTAATATATTTAGATTTTAGAAATAACCAATTAACTGAATTACCTAAAATACCCAAAAGTTTAATGAATTTATGTTGTAATGACAACCTTCTAACATCACTTCCTAAACTTCCAGATAGTTTAATTAATTTATATTGTTATGACAATAAATTAACTGAATTGCCTAAATTGCCTGAAAGTTTATTGTATTTAGATTGTTCTTGTAATGAATTAACTGAATTGTCTAAAATACCCGAAAGTTTAGAATATTTAGATTGTAGTTTTAATAATTTACCATATGAGATAACTATTAATAATTTTAAAGAACATAACACTTTACTGAAAAGAAAAGAAATACTTAAAAGAATATGCGTATAACAAAGGAAAACATAGATGAATTTATTAGAGGAACAACAATGGATTTTTACAATATGGATATAACCCATATAGATTATATTCCTGATCATATAACTCATTTTGATTGTTCTAATAATCAATTAACATCACTTCCTAAGCTACCTGAAAGTTTAATGTATTTTTATTGTAATAAAAATAAATTAACTGAACTTCCTATATTACCAGAGAGTTTAAGACTTTTATACTGTAATGATAATAAATTAGATAAACTTACAAAGTTACCAGAGAGTTTAATATATCTAGATTGTCATAATAATAATTTACCTTATATTGTAACAATAAAAAATATAAAAGAACATAATACACTTATTAAAAGAAAAAATATATTAGAAAAAATTAGGTTATGTCATTAATTACCCTTATCTTTATATAGTTAGTGGTAAAACGACAACGTGCTGAGTATGAAAATATTGTCAGAAGAGTGGATCCGACAATACTCTTATAAAAATAATAAGATTTATTTATTTCCTACTTGTATTTTTATATGTTGGTAGTTGAGTAATAACTTTCCATATTTCCTCTCTATTGAATATCTCACCCCATTTAGCAGTTCTAATATCCATAAATCTTGTGTATGGTAATTCATACATAAATCTTGGGAATATTGGAGTTTTACCATCCATCTTTTTATAAACGGTTCTTAATGCTTGGTCTAGTAAATGTGGTTTCCCAGTTATACCAAAATGTGATTGACTATCTAAAAAGTATTTTTTCATATCTTCTTCGGTTTCCATAGGATTATCAGAATCTTGTACGTATCTTTCAAAATGTGTTTTACCAGATTGTTTCATTTTTATGAAAATACGCAATGCATCAGGTACTTCTTTTTCAGAAGCAACATACCATCCAGCAGTCATAGCAGTTATTACAGCTAAAAAATAAGATAGTTGTAACTTAATTTGCTCATCAGTAGCTTCTTCACCAGGAGCTGGTACGTTTTTAAACAAATCTTCAGGTTTAAATCCTGTTCTATCATAATCTTCAAATAATTTCAAATACTTCATATCCTTTAAATAATTTTATTATACTATATATAAATTTATTTATTCAAATATTAGGTTTTATCATTAAAAAGGCTTATCTTTATATAGTTAGTGGTAAAACGACAACGGGCTGAGTATGAAAATATTGTCAGAAGAGTAGAACCCAACACGCTCTTAAAAAAAAGAGCAACTTTTCATTTGTGAATAATATTTCCATTATATCAAAAAATAGTTGATTTGTTTTAAGATTATTCTTATCTTTGTATTGTTAGTGGCTATGCCGACAACGTGCTGAGTATGAAAATATTTTCAGAAGAGTGGATCCGACAATGCTTTTATAAAAAATAAATTGATTTGTTAGTTTATGATATTTTCCGTATATTTGTTGGTATGCGTATAACCAAAGATAACATACATAAATTTATTTATGGAACAACAATGGATTGTATTAATAAGGATATAACTTATATTGAATTTATTCCAGATTGTATAAAATATTTATATTGTTATAATAATAAATTAACTGAATTACCTAAGTTACATGATAGTTTAATAAATTTAAATTGTTCTAATAACCAATTAACTAAACTGCCTAAATTACCTGAAAGTTTAATTGTTTTAAATTGTGAAAGTAATAATCTACCTTATAAGATAACAATAGAAAACTTAAAAGAACATAACACTTTATTAAAAAGAAAAGAAATACTAAGTAAAATATGCGTATAACTAAAAATAACATAAATCAATTTATTAATACCAATGACTGGGATGACAAGGATATAATGGATTGTTCCCGTATGAATATAACTCATATAGATTATATTCCTGATCATATAACTCATTTATATTGTTATGATAATGAATTAACTGAACTTCCGAAGTTACCTGAAAGTTTAAAATATTTAGATTGTTTTTGTAATAAATTAACTGAATTACCTAAACTACCCAATGGATTAACAAGTTTATATTGTGATAATAATAAATTAACATCACTTCCAAAGTTACCTGATGACTTAATGTATCTTGATTGTTCTAATAATAATATACCTTATAAAGTAAGTTTAGGAAATTTAAAAGAACATAATACACTTATTAAAAGAAAANANATACTNAGTAAGATATGCGTATAACAAAGGANAANATANATNNATTTATTGATGGAACAAAAATGGATTGTAACAATATGGACATAACCCATATAGATTTTATTCCAAAAGGTATAACACGTTTATATTGTAATAGTAATAAATTAACTGAATTACCAAAGTTACCAGAAAGTTTAACACGTTTAGATTGTGAAAATAATAAATTAACTGAACTTCCAAAGTTACCTGATGGTTTAATGTATTTATATTGTGGTGATAATCAATTAACATCACTTCCTAAGCTACCTGAGAGTTTAATACATTTAAATTGTTGGGATAATCAATTAACTGAATTACCTATTTTACCAGATAGTTTAAAATATTTAAATTTTGAAAGTAATAATCTACCTTATAAAATAACTTTAGAAAACTTAAAAGAACATAATACACTTATTAAAAGAAAATTAATACTTAGTAAAATATGCGTATAACAAAAGATAACATAGGTAGATTTATTAATGGAATAACAATGAATTGTAATAACATGCGTATAACACATATAGATTATATTCCTGATAATATAATATTCTTAAATTGTTCTTATAATAACTTAATTAAACTGCCAGATCTACCTAATCGTTTAAGATATTTACAATGTAATAATAACAATCTAACATCACTACCTAAATTACCTAACCTTTTAATTAGTTTAATTTGTTATGATAATAATCTACCTTATGAAGTAACAATAGAAAACTTAAAAGAACATAATAAATTAATTAAAAGAAAAGAAATAATTAAACGAATATGCACATAACCAAAGATAATATAAATAAATTTATTGAAGGATCAATAATGAATTGTGATAATTATGGTATAACTCATATAGATTATATTCCAGAGGGAATAACGTCTTTACTTTGTTTGGGTAATAAATTAACTGAATTACCTCATCTACCCGAAGGTTTAGTAGTTTTAAATTGTTATAATAATCAATTAACTGAACTTCCTAAACTACCTGAAAGTTTAACACATTTATATTGTACCGATAATAACTTAAAATCACTTCCTAAATTACCAGAAGGTTTAAAATATTTAAATTGTCAAAACAATAATCTACCTTATGAAGTAACTTTAGATAATTTAAAAGAACATAATAAACTGATCAAAAGAAAAAACATACTTAGTAAGATATGCACATAACTAAAAATAACATACATAAATTTATTGAAGGAGCAACAATGAATTGTTTTAATAAGAATATAACATACATAGAATTTATTCCAGAAGGTATAAGATATTTACATTGTGGATATAATAAATTAACTGAACTTCCGAAGTTACCTGAAAGTTTAATACATTTAAATTGTTATGATAATAAATTAACATCACTTCCTAAACTACCAGAGAGTTTAAAGTGTTTAAAGTGTTATAATAATAATTTACCTTATCCTATACAAACAAAAGAAGAAATAAAGAAACATAACAAGCTAATTAAAAGAAAAGAAATATTAAGTAAGATATGCGTATAACAAAGGATAATATAAATAAATTTGTTAAAGGAAAAACAATGAGTTGTTCCGATAATGATATAACTGGTATAGATTTTATTCCTGAAACGATAACACATTTATTTTGTTATAATAATGGATTGAAATCACTTCCAAAACTTCCTAATGGTTTAATTTATTTGAATTGTAGAAATAACGAATTAGAAAAATTACCTAAATTACCAAATAGTTTAAAGCATTTATATTGTCAATATAATAATCTACCTTATAAAATAACAATTGATAATATTAAAGAACATAACAAGTTAATCAAAAGAAAAGAAATATTAGAAAAAATTAGGTCTATTAATTAAAAAGGATTATCTCTCTTTAATATCAAACATTGCTATGTGTCCATTTTTCAACCCCAAATTATCTATTTTACAATCCAATAAATCAAATCCCAATTCAGATGCTTCCTTTCTCATAGCAATTAATTCATCATATAATTTCTTTTGGTTATCAGATAACGAACTTCTTAATGTTTCATTATAAGTTATATCATCAAAGTTATATTCATTTATTTTATTACCATCAATTTTATTAGAAATTATTTGTAAATCATTTATGGTATTATAGTCTAACTCTTTTAGTTTTTCTAATAAAATAACCCACACACCTTTGAAATCAAACATTTCATATATATCAGCAAAATATGTAGTATTCTTATTATTCAAAAATCCACAAACCCCAGCCTCAATATCATCATAAGTATATTTCAAAACTTTACTTTTGTCATTTTCTATTTCAAATGCAACACCACCAAATCCAATACCAATAATATCACCTAAAATAAATCCCTTTTCTTTAGCAAAATCTCTTACTTGTTTCTCTTCTTCTTTAGTGAAATCATTTGAACGATGCCATTCATCTTCTGCTTTGTTAAACTGATGATAATCTTCAAATAGTTTTAAATATTTCAAATACTTCATAAAAATAACACATTTGTTTAGTCTATATATTATTTCAAAAGAAGTGATATTTGATTTGTTATATTAATCTATGTAATTCGTTAGAAAAAATTAGGATTTATCATTAATTATCCTTATATTTATGTTGTCAGTGTTAGTAACGAAGACGGGCTGAGTATGAAAATATTGTCAGAAGAGTGGATCGGACAACGCTCTTAAAAAAAGAGCAACTTTTAAATACCTATTGTTTAATTGGT
>NYTT01000008.1 GCA_002683775.1 Flavobacteriales bacterium | reverse complement strand
TATTACAAAGTATATTTTCTCGCAGGATCACAAAATGATTGCAAAACAGTTCCTTATCACAGGAATGTTTATGGCCATCATTGGTATGTTAATGTCTGCAATTTTTAGAGTTCAACTCGCTAACCCTGGTGAGAGTTCAATTTTATATAATTTATTACCTGGAGACTGGATTAATGAGGCAGGAGCTCTAAATCCAGATAAATATCTTGCCTTAGTTACTATGCACGGAACAATTTTAGTTTTCTGGGTATTAACAGCTGGACTTTCAGGAACATTTGCTAATTTTCTTATTCCACTACAAATTGGAGCAAGAGATATGGCTTCAGGTTTTATAAATATGTTATCTTACTGGTTCTTTTTCATTGCTACTGTTATATTAATTTCTTCAATATATGTTCAGGGAGGGCCTGCTTCTGGTGGATGGACTATTTACCCTCCTCTAAGCGCACTTCCACAGGCTATTCCGGGATCCGGAACAGGAATGACTCTTTGGCTATTGAGTATAACATTATTTGTTGTTGGATCTCTTTTAGGAGGATTAAACTATATAGTTACTATTCTCAATTTAAGAACTATTGGCATGTCAATGAAACGATTACCATTAACAGTATGGGCACTTCTTATCACTGCAATTTTAGGTGTACTTTCTTTTCCAGTTTTACTTTCTTGTGGCTTGTTATTAATATTTGATCGGTCGTTTGGGACAAGTTTTTATTTATCTGATATAATAATTAATGGAGAAATGTTACATAATGTGGGTGGTAGCCCAATTCTTTTTGAACACCTATTTTGGTTTTTGGGGCATCCAGAAGTATATATTATTTTATTACCAGCATTAGGAATAGTTTCTGAAGTAATTGCTGTAAACTCCAGAAAACCTATTTTTGGTTATAAGGCAATGGTTGGTGCGTTACTTTTAATTGCTTTTTTATCATTTATAGTATGGGGACACCACATGTTTATGACTGGAATGAATCCGTTTCTAGGGTCTGTTTTTACATTTACAACATTATTAATAGCCATACCTTCTGCAGTTAAAGTTTTTAATTACTTAGCGACGCTTTGGAGAGCTAATATTCGATTTACTCCTGCAATGCTTTTTGCAATTGGAACCGTCTCTGCATTTATTACAGGTGGATTAACGGGGTTAATACTTGGAGATTCAGCTTTAGATATTAATGTTCATGATACTTACTTTGTTGTTGGACACTTCCATATTGTTATGGGATTATCTGCAATTTATGGAATGTTTGCTGGGGTCTATCATTGGTTTCCTAAAATGTATGGACGTATGATGAATAAGAATTTAGGATACCTTCATTTTTGGGGAACATTCATCTGCGCATATGGAGTTTTCTTTCCTATGCATTTTCTTGGGTTAGCTGGATTACCAAGAAGATATTATACAAACAGTGCTTTTCCTATGTTTGATGGTTTAAGTGATATAAATAGTATAATTACCTTCTTTGCTCTTTCTGGAGCCATAGTACAATCTATTTTTATTTTTAATTTTATCTATAGTATTTTTAAAGGACCCAAATCAAGCAAAAACCCATGGGAATCAACTACTCTTGAGTGGACAACACCTGTTGAGAGAATACACGGAAACTGGCCTGGAGATCTTCCTGTTGTTACAAGATGGGCATATGATTATTCTAAGCCAGGAGCTTCGGAAGATTTTATCCCACAAAACGTTCCACTAAAAGAGGGAGAAGAGGAGCATTAAGATTATGAATACAGTTAAAAATAAAGCATTAAAGCAACTATTATGGATAGGAATGGGTTCTATTGCTATGTTTTTTGCTGGATTAACATCAGCATATATTGTACGCAAGGCGGAAGGAAATTGGGTTGATTTTATTTTACCTGAATGGTTTTTTTACAGCACTATTGTTATAGTTATTAGTAGTTTGCTTCTAATTTTTGCAACTCGAAGAATTAAGAAAAACAAAGAAATTTTTGCTTTGATAGTTATTGTATTTTTACTAGGAATTTTGTTTACTTACTTACAAGTTAATGGATGGAAAGAATTAACATCTATGGGAGTATATTTAACAGGAGAAGGCAGCAATGTTGCTGGCTCTTTTTTATATATTTTAACTTTATCGCATTTAGTTCATTTAGCTGGTGGTTTAATTGCTCTGTTTTTTGCAGCTATAAATGTAAAAACAAAAAAATATAATTCAGAAAGTTTTTTAGGATTAGAGATTACAGCAATATATTGGCATTTCCTTAGTTTTTTGTGGATATATCTATTCTTTTTTTTAAAATACTTATGATAAAAATTAACTAAAACTATTCTTTACTTTTGTAAAGATTTTAAAATTTAAAATTATGTCTGATAAAGAAACTTACGGGAAAGCTTGGGAGGGAGGTGACAAACCTTACGAATCTAGCTATGGTAAATTAATGATGTGGTTCTTTTTAATTACAGATACTTTGACTTTTTCTGCTTTTTTGGCAGCTTACGGTTTCAGTCGATTTAAGTTTGAAGATGTATGGCCTATTGCTGAAGAAGTATTTACTCATTTTCCATTTTTAAATGGAGAACACCCTCTTCTATTTGTGGCATTAATGACATTTATTCTTATTATGAGCTCTGTAACAATGGTTTTAGCTGTAAATTTTGGTCATAAGATGCAAAAAAATAAAGTTATTTTATGGCTCTCACTAACTATAGTTGGGGGTATTATGTTTCTAGGCTCTCAAGCTTGGGAATGGGGACATTTCATTCACGGTGATAAAGGTGGTGTTGAAACCAATATAGAATATACAGTTCATATCGCAGAGGGAGAAAAGTTATCTTCTGTTTACAAACTTATGGACATAGATAAATACTCTGATGCTAATGAGAACCCATTGAAATACTTCGCTTTGGAAGATTTAACATCTGAGATGAAGGAAGGATTTGATGTACAAAACATAAAATCTTTAATAGAAAAGCTTGAAGAAAAACCTGCATTTAATATTCGAAAAGCAAATAGAACATACTTGTCTAATGAAGAATCAATTAACTATATTAAAGAAAATGCTACAAAAGTTGTTGTAGGAGCTAATTTAGTCGATAATGAATATGGACACAGATTATTTGCAGATTACTTCTTTTTTATTACTGGATTTCATGGTTTTCATGTTTTTAGTGGTGTGATTTTATTAATTATAATTTTAATTAATACAATTAAAGGTACTTATGAAAAAAGAGGTCACTATGAAATGGTTGAAAAAGTTGGACTTTATTGGCATTTTGTCGACTTAGTTTGGGTTTTTGTATTCACGTTCTTTTATTTAGTTTAATTTAAAATATTTATAAATATGTCAGATAATCAACATAATGGAAATTGGTGGATTTGGAAAGTGTTCTGGATTCTTTTAGGCTTAACTACATTTGAAGTATTACTAGGAATGTTTAAGCCTGCATTTTTGGTAAATACCATTTTTTTAGGTACTAAGCTGTTAAATCATGTTTTTATTATTCTAACGATTATTAAAGCAGCTTATATTGTCCTTATCTTCATGCATTTAGGATTTGAAAAGAAAAGTTTAAAATGGACAATACTCCTACCAGCTTTAGTTCTTGTCCCTTACTTGCTTTTTATTATTTTAAGTGAGGGAGTGCATGCGTATATTATTCTTTAAAAATATCTTTAATGAAGAGTATTTATAAATATATAATCCTTTTAACTCTTTTAGTTATACCTGCTATTGTTTATAATTACATGACAAAAGGATATAATAATTTCATCAAATTAGTAGTAATTGGTGCAGAGAATCACGTAATACCTAATTTTTCATTTGTCAATCAAAATAGTGAAGTTATAACTAATGAAAATGTGTATGGTAACATATACGTGGCAAATTTTTTCTTTACTTCGTGCCCTACGATTTGTCCGGTAATGACAAAAAATATGGCATATGTCCAACGCAAATTAGATGTTTATCCAAATATTAGATTTTTATCTCACACTGTAGATCCTATAAATGATACTCCTGATAAAATCTCTGATTATATCTCTAATTTACAATCAAAAAATATTAGTATAAATTTAAATAACTGGGATTTTGTAACTGGAGATAAAGATGAGATATATGAAATAGCAAAATCATACTTTGTGAGTGCTAGTGAAGATTCTTTAGCTATAGGAGGTTTTTTACATTCAGAGTATTTCGTTCTTATTGATAAAGAAGGGAGAGTGCGTTCTGGTATCGATAAAAATAATAACGTTGTTGGAGTTTATGATGGAACAAATGAAGCTCAAATGAAGGATCTTGTCAATGATATAAAAGTTTTAATGGCTGAATACAAAAGACCTACAAAATAAAAAAGATAATGACTAATAAATTTCTTTTTTTATTTTACCTATTAACTTTTTCGAGTATTAAATCCAATGCTCAATGTGCAATGTGTAAAGCTGTTGTTGAAGCTAACTTAAAAGAAGGAGGTAGTGCAGGAGCGGGTCTTAATGAAGGGATATTATATCTCATGGCAATGCCATACATAGCTGTTTTTTTATTTGGAATTTTTTATTTCTTACAGAAAAGAAATAAAAAAGAAATAGTATAATCTATATGCTAAAAAACTTTACTGAATTATTAAAATTTAAACTTTCAGCTACTGTAGTATTTTCTGCTATAGTAGGATACCTTTTAGGTTTTGATACTTTTGATATTTATCATTTTTCTTATTTAATTCTTGGAGGTTTCTTAGTTACTGGATCAGCAAACACTTTTAATCAGATAATAGAAGTAGAGAAAGATAAATTAATGCAACGAACATTAATAAGACCACTTCCTAAAGGAAATCTAACTATTTTACAAGCAACAATTTTTGCACTATTTACAGCTTTATTAGGTTTATTAATCTTAAATAAAATTAACCCACAAGGAACATTTTATGGTGTTATGTCTAAATCTTCATTCTTTGGATTAATTTCGATTTTTCTTTATGTATTGTCATACACACCACTTAAGAGAGTTTCAACAATATCTATTTTTGTTGGGGCTATTCCTGGTGCTATTCCTTTTTTACTTGGATATGTAGCAGCAACTGATGACTTTGGATTAGCAGCTGGAACTTTGTTTGCTATTCAATTTTTTTGGCAATTCCCTCATTTCATTGCAATTGCTTGGGTTCAGCATGATGATTATAAAAAGGCTGGATTTAAAATGCTTTTTGGTGGTGAGAAATCTAAATATCCTGCGCTTATTGCTGTACTAACATCAGTTATAATGACATTCGTTTCAGTATTACCATTCTTTTATACTAATCAATTAAACTTATCAGTTTTTGCATTTGTTGTAATACTTATGCTGGGAATTTGGTTTACCCTAAAGGCTGTTAACCTTTACAACAGTTTAGATGATATCTCTGCGCGAAATTTAATGTTATCTTCATTTATCTATTTACCGATTATGCAAATTCTATATGTTATTGATAGATTTCTATTTTAAGCTTCTTTAAAAATAAATAGGCAAAATACTAATGACATCAGTAGAAAAAATGCTAGAATCTGATGAGTCAATGCTAAAACAATTGGAGCTCCCATCAAAAGTGTAAATATTCCTAAAACTGTTTGTGATAAGACTATTAACAATAAACTTCCCAAGCCTATTATATGAATTTTACTATTAACTAATTTAGTACTTGTTTTCCAAATGTATAATATAAATCCAAGAATTAATATTGCTAATGTTCTATGTATAAATTGCGCTCCAGAACCAGGGTCAAGAAATACAGCTTCAGGCATCCATTCTTCACCCATTTTAGGCCAGGTGTTATAGATTCTTCCCGATTTTAAACCAGCTATAAAGGCACCATAAACAATTTGTGCAAGTACTAAAATTAATAAAAATAAAAGCTGATTGAAGATACGCCTAAATCCTTTAATTGTTGATGGAATAACTAAAGATAAAGCTATCCATAAGGTATACGAACAAGTTAAAAAAGCTGTAGTTAAGTGTATTGCTAATCTATAATGGCTAACATCCGGGCGATCTACTAATCCACTCTTAACCATCCACCAGCCAATAAGCCCTTGAGATGCTCCCATTAATAGCAATACAGATGATTGTATAATTAATTTATTAGTTAGTTTTTTAGTAATAAGGAAATATATAAAAGGAATTAAAAAAACAAGCCCTAATAATCTTCCCATCATTCTATGTAGATATTCCCAAAAATAGATATTCTTAAAATCATTTAATATATATTGAGAGTTTACTTTTCCTTCAGGAGTTGTCTTATATATATTAAAAGCTTCTGTCCATTCATCAATACTAATTGGAGGAGCACTCCCTATTAATTTCCAGCTAGACATCGAAAGTCCCGAATCTGTTAGTCTGGTGATACCTCCAATAACAACCATTAGGAAAATAAGTAAACATCCCGAAAAAAGCCAAATAATTACGGATTTGTTTTTTTTCATTTTAGTAATATGGGGAGATTAATATATAAACAATCACTCCAGTTGCAGAAACATATAACCAAATGGGAAAAGTTATACGAGCAATTTTTTTATGGGCTTCAAATTTTTCTTTTAAAGCTCTTGACCATGTTACTAAGACTAAAGGCATAATTATTGCAGATAATAAAATATGAGATATTAATATGAAATAGTAGAAATATTTAAAAGTTGAAACTTTTAAATTTTCAGAGTCAGATAACAAACCATTTCCATCAATATCACCAAATTTTACTGAGTCATGAGTTGCATGATGAAGAACATATGAAATTAAAAAAATTGTAGATAGAATAAAAGACGTATATATCAATTTTTGATGTAATTTTCTATTCCCATTTTTGATCGCTCTTACTGCAAATATTAATGTAAAAAATACAGTTCCATTTATTATAGCATTTAAAAGTGGTAAAAAATTAATTTCAAGAAATGAAATTTTAGGCGTTACGTAAAGTAAAGCAACTAATAAAGGGACAACTAAGGAAAAAATAATAATAAGTGGTTTGTGCTTCATGATGTAGTTTTATTATTTAAGTTTAATATTTAAATCCATCAATTGATCATCGGCAATAGATGATGGAGAGTTAATCATAATATCTCTTCCAGAATTATTTTTTGGAAAAGCTATAAAGTCACGTATACTTTCTTGTCCCCCCATTATGGCACATAGTCGGTCAAATCCAAATGCAACACCACCGTGGGGAGGTGCGCCATATTCAAATGCTTCCATCAGAAAGCCAAACTGCTCTTTAGCCTCTTCATCAGAAAAACCTAAATGTTTGAACATTAGTTTTTGTAATTTTTTATCGTGAATCCTTATACTTCCTCCACCAATTTCATTTCCATTTAAGACTAAATCATATGCATTTGCTCTAACTGCGGATGGATTGCTTTCTAGCTTTTCTATATCGCATGTTTTTGGAGATGTAAATGGATGATGCATTGCATGAAATCGTTTAGTATCTTCATCCCACTCTAATAGAGGGAAGTCTAATACCCAAAGAGGTGCAAATTTATTGGTCTTTCTTAAACCTAACTGATCAGCTAAATGCAATCTTAATGTTGAAAGTGATTTTCTTGTTTTATTAGTATCTCCAGCCATTATTAATAATAAATCTCCTTTTTCACAGTTAGCTTTCTCTGCCCATGAATTTCTTTTGTGTTCATCAAAGAATTTATCAACTGATGATTTTGATGTTCCATCTGTATTATATTTACAATAGATTAATCCATTTGCGCCTACTTGAGGAGTTTTAATAAAGTCTACTATTTTATCTATTTGTTTTCTTGTAAAGTTTGCACCTCCTTTTACATTTATAGCAACAACCAGTTCAGCATTATCAAATACACTAAAATTATTTCCTTGGCAGAGATTAGTTATCTCAACAAAATTCATGTCAAAACGAATATCAGGCTTATCTGAGCCATATAATCTCATTGCTTCATCATAGGTTATTCTAGGAAAATCATTTAATTCAACGCCCTTGACCTCTTTTAGTACATGCCTTGTTAAGCCTTCAAACATATTTAAAATGTCTTCTTGGTTTACAAATGACATTTCACAATCGATTTGAGTAAATTCAGGCTGTCTATCAGCTCTTAAATCTTCGTCCCTAAAACATTTTACAATTTGAAAATATTTATCCATACCAGCAACCATTAATAATTGTTTAAATGTTTGTGGTGATTGGGGTAATGCATAAAACTTCCCTGGATTCATTCTGCTAGGGACAATAAAATCACGTGCTCCTTCTGGTGTAGATTTAATTAGATATGGTGTTTCTACTTCTATAAAGTCATTTTTTACTAAGTAATTTCTTGTTGCAATCGAGACTTTAGCTCTTAACAATAGATTCTCTTTAATTGGGTTACGTCTGATATCTAGATATCGATACTTCATTCTAATTTCGTCTCCTCCATCTGTTTCATCTTCAATAGTGAACGGTGGAATCTTAGATTCATTTAAAATAGTAAGTGATTGAACTTCAATCTCAATGTCTCCTGTCTGAATTTTTTTATTTTTTGATGATCTTTCAACAACATTTCCTTCAACACGAACAACATACTCTCTTCCGAGTTTTCTTGCTAAAGTGCATAATGAAGCTTCTTTATCCATGTTAAATGCTAATTGAGTGATACCGTATCTATCACGAAGATCAATAAATGTCATTCCACCAAGGTTTCTAGTTTTCTGAACCCATCCACTCAGAATAACTTTCTCTTTTACGTTGGAAGCATTTAGTTGCCCACAATTATGAGTTCTTATCATGTCAAGTTATTTTCTGCAAATTTAATACAATACTTTTGTAATTTAGCATAATGGAAATAAATCATTGCGATGATAATTTTTTTATGAATGAAGCATTCAAGGAGGCACAAAAGGCATTTTATAAAGATGAGGTGCCAGTTGGTTGTGTAATTGTTTGTGATGGTAAAATAATAGCAAGAGCTCATAATTATTGTGAAAGGCTTTGTGATTCAACTGCACATGCGGAAATGCAGGCGATTACTTCTGCTTCTGATCATTTAGGAAGTAAGTATTTAAACGAGTGTACTTTATACGTAACTTTAGAGCCTTGTATTATGTGTGCTGGAGCATTATTTTGGTCTCAGTTAGGTAAACTTGTATATGCTAGTAAAGACAATAAAAGAGGCTTTAACATTCATTCGAAGAAAATATTACATCCAAAAACAGAAATATTAGATGGTCTTATGTCTGAAAAGTGTGCCAAATTATTAAAAGATTTTTTTAAGCAAAAAAGATAAATTAACGTATTTTTGTAAATCTAAAAATTTAAATTATGAATTACCCTGAAGAAATGTGCGCACCTATGCGCTCCGAATTAGTTTCGGCTGGATTTATAGAGCTCAAAACGCCTGAATCTGTTTCTGATTTATTAAATAAAAAAACTGGAACAGCTCTAGTGATGGTTAACTCTGTGTGCGGTTGTGCTGCTGGAAACGCTAGACCTGCAGTTATTATGGCTACAAATTTTGACAAACAAGTTGATACATTTGCAACTGTTTTTGCTGGACAAGATATTGGCGCAACTGCAAAAGCACGAGAATTTATGTTGCCTTTTCCGCCTTCATCTCCTTCAATTGCTGTTTTTAAAGAGGGAAAATTAGTACATTTTATTGAGCGTCACCACATAGAAGGGCGAGCTGCGGAAATGATTGCGGATAATTTAAAAGATTGTTTTGATAAGATTTGTTAAAGGTCTTCGCTTAAATCTTTTTCTAGATTAGGACAACGTAATTTTGAACATTTTGTATTTCATTTTACGGTCTTTTTTTTTCTGTAAACTGTAATCAAAAAATTTGTATCTTGCGCAATTAATAAAAGTCTATAAACTTTAGAAATAATATGAAGAAGATTTTACTTGTAACAGCTATATTTTTATTTACATTTTCAGCAAATGTTTTTTCACAACCGCCATCAAATCTTACAGTATCTAATATCACGCAAACTTCTGTAGATTTAGGTTGGGTTGATAATGGATGTTCTAACTTTGTAACTTTACAATATAGAGAATTAGGTTCTACTACATGGATTCTTGAAAGTACAACTGCTACTTCTCCTTACGCATTAATTTCATTAACTGGAGGAACATATTATCAGTGGAGAGTCAAGTGTACTGGTCAAGGTTGGTCAGGAATTACCATAGAACAATTTTCGACATTGCTATCTGGTTGTACTGATGTTACGGCTTGTAATTATGATCCTCTAGCATCTATAGATGATGGCTCATGTCTTTTAAATTATGGCTGTACAGATGTTACTGCACTAAATTTTGACAACTTAGCAACATGTGATGATGGAAGCTGCGTATTCTCATCACCTCCATCAAATTTATCAGCATCAAATATCACAAATACAACTGTTGACTTAGTTTGGACAGATAATGGTTGTCCTAATTTAGTAACTTTGCAGTACAGAGAATTAGGTTCAAGTTCATGGATCCTTGAAAGTACAGTGGCTATTTCGCCATTTTCGTTATCTACCCTAAATGCATCTACAACTTATGAGTGGAGAGTGAAATGTACAGGAGATAGTTGGACTGGAAGTTTTGTGGAACAGTTTACAACACTTTTGTCTGGTTGTACAGATTCTTTAGCTTGTAATTACGATGCGTTAGCAACATCTGATGATGGTTCTTGTAATTTACCTGATGGATGTACAGACACAATGGCTTGTAATTACGACTCTTTAGCTACATGCGATGATGGTTCATGTTTAAACATTTTAGGTTGTATTGATATTTCCGCATTTAATTACAGCTCATTTGCAAACTGTGATGATGGCAGTTGCATTTATCCAAATCCTGGGTGTACAAATATTAATGCATGTAATTATGATTCTACCGCTAATACAAACGACGGATCATGTATTTTGCCTAATGGCTGTACAGATTCTTTAGCCATTAATTATGATATTTTAGCAACATGTGATGATGGTTCTTGTGTATTTCCTGTCTTTGGCTGTACTGATATTACTGCTTGTAATTTTAATCCATCAGCAAATTCTGATGATGGCTCTTGTATCTTACCTGACGGATGTACATTTCCTTTAGCTGATAATTATGATCCTGCTGCTTTGTGTAATGATGGAAGTTGCACTTTTAGTACTCTAGCTATTTCAAATGCTATAATTTCACAGCCAATTAGATGCTATGGAGATTTTTTAACAGATTCCATGCAAGTTGATATTAGTCAAACTACTCCAGCAACGACATATAAATGTTTGGTAGGTTCTTATGCCGGAAATATCGCAACTCCAAATCCTGGGGTTTCATTTTTCTTGTCTTATTTAAGTTCTCAACAAACTAATGCTACACAACTAAATTTTAATGGATTTAATGCTAACACTAATTACTTTGTAAGAATAGTTGATTCCGTTACTTATTACTCTACTCATGCTTTTGGAAATGGGGCAAGTACAGATGGTATTATTGATCAATTTGGTCCGATTAATTTTTCTCAGCCAGATTCTCTTGTTGTTAGTGCGACATCCATTTCAACTAATTTATGTTTTGATGATTGTTTAGCTAAAGAGCAGATCATTATTTCTGGAGGTACACAACCTTATAACTACACTTTAAATACTAATCCTAATGTTGTAATAGGAGCAAATGATACTCAGTTTNCTCTTGATAGTTTATGTGAGGGAACTTACTCAATTGTTGTTAGTGATTTAAATAATTGNGTTAGCGATCCATCANCTTTGTTTTTTAANATAAATGACCCTTCACCAATAGTNCCTNTTGGAAATGAATTTTTGNTTGGAGCATCTGGTTATAANATCAGTTGTTATGGAGCAAACGATGGTGCGATAATAGATTTAGACTCAACTACAGGAGGAACGCCACCATATCTATTCTCTGCAAATAATATTTCAGGACCATATTTTAGTGTTGTAGAAAATCTTAGCCCTGGTAACCAGACTGTTTTTTATAAAGATATAAACGGATGTATTGATAGTTTAGCATATACTATTTTAGAGCCAGATTCGTTAGATCTGACACTTGTTTCCGTAACAACCCCTGATTGCTTTGATTCCCCATCAGGTAAGATACAAATTAATGTAAATGGAGGTTCAGGTTTAGAAGTATATTCTGTAGATCCATTAGCTAATTCTTTCCCGTATACATCCTCCCCATTAACAGCACTATTTGGAGATTCAAATTATGTTGTGACGGTGCAAGATCAAAATTTTTGTCAGGATACAATTCAGGTATATATGTCTGAACCATCAGCAGTTCAAATTGATGTAACCTCATCCGATTATAATGGTTTTGGAATTAGTTGTAATGGGTTGAATGATGGTGAGATTAATGCATTTGGATTTGGTGGTACTGGTCCTTGTGATTATTCAATTGATGGAGTTAATTTTATCCCTTTTCCAGGATTTTTTCCAAATTTAATAGCTGGGACATATACTGTAACTGCTAGGGATCAAAATTTATGTACAAAAGATACTGTTGTCATATTAACTGAGCCAGGAGTTTTTAGTATCAATCCTGTAGTGAGTTCAGATTATTTAGGGGCAAATATTTCTTGTTACGGTTTAAGTGATGGAGAAATTACATCTTCAGATTCTAATGGTGTTGGCCTAATACTTTATGAATTTAATAATAGCGGGAATTTAAATTATGATTCAACATGGAACTCTTTAGACTCTGGATTATATCAGATTTTTGCAGAAGATGAAAATGGTTGTCAAATTACGGATTCTGTTATAATATCTGATCCACAAGAATTAATTGCTACAATTGCTGTCATTTCAGATGAATACTGTAATTATTCTGATGGATCTATTGAAGTGATTGTAAATGGTGGAACTGGTACAACAAGCTTTTTATGGAGCGATGGACAGAATACATCAATTGCAGATAGTCTTTTTTCAGGTAATTATAGTTGTATAGTTTCTGATGTTAACGGTTGTAATATTACTCTTTCTGAATCTATAATTAATGATGTGCCATTTAATATAAATGTAAGTACTACATCTACATGTCTTGGTCTAAGTAGTGGAACAGCTACAGTAAATGTCTCTGTAAACGGTAGTTATGTTTTAACAGGGCCAACGTATTTATGGGATGATCCATTGTTGCAACAAACGCAAACTGCAAATAATCTTTCACTAGGAACATATAATATTACTGTTAATGATCTTAATTGTACTCTAAATACTCAAGTTTTAATTGATACATCGGCAGTAACAGTAAATATTGATGACTTAGAAATAATACAAATTAGTTGTCATGATGCTAATGATGGTGAATTAATAATACATGCTGAAGGAGGTGTTGGTCCTTATTCATTTTCTATAAACTCTGGAATATCATCACCTGATTCAGTTTTCAATAATTTGATTGAAGCCACTTACTTGGTTACTGTTGAAGATTTTAGTGGATGTACTTACTCTGAATCAGTTGATATCATTAACCCTGAAGAAATTTTAGTTGGAAGTATTATAACTAACCCAATATCTTGTTTTAACGAATGCGATGCCTCAATTCAATCAATTCAGGCAACGGGGGGAACTCCATTTAATTCGGGGTCTCCTTATCTTTATTCTGTAAATGGTGGATTACCACACCCAAATATGTCTTATTTTATAAATTATTGTGCAGACACATACACTGTTCAGGTTAGAGATGTTAACAACTGTGTTTCTAGTACGTTTTTAATAATTTCAGAACCAGACGAATTGAATGTAGATATTACAACTTCTGAATGGAATAATTATCAAGTAAAATGTAATGGTGAAAACTCTGGATATGCCGATCTTTCTGCTTTTGGAGGGACGTTACCATATTCTGGAAATTATACACTCAATGGAACAATTACAAATTTCAATATATCTCAAACAGTTAGTGGACTTAGTGCTGGTATTTATAATTTTGAATTAACTGATAATAATGGATGTACATATTCTGAAGTAATTTCTTACAACGAACCTGATCCAATTATGCATAATTTTATTCCTAATCATGTTTCATGTTCTGGATGGAGTAACGCTTCTTTAATTGATTCAGTTTATGGCGGGGTAGGAAGTTCAAGCTCTTACATATACTCATGGAATACTGGAGAAACTACTTATTCTTTAAATGGTATTGCTACAGGATTATATACTATTACTGTTTTAGATGAAAATAATTGTAGTAGTACAGCAGCATATACTATAAATGATAACAATGCTTTAAGTGTTATAGCAAATGTAACTAATGTTAGTTGCTTTGATTTATGTGACGGTGAAATATCTGCTAATGTTAGCGGAGGGTTGCCTAGCTTTGATTCTAATGGGAATCCTATCTATGATTTTCTTTGGAATGATACATTGTTTCAAACAACCCAAACAGCTATTGGATTGTGTGTAGATAATATATCAAACATTTCAACATATGAATGCGTTATCACAGATCAACAAGGTTGCAGTGTCAATTTAACTGCTGATATAACTCAACCAACACAAATTGAAGTTATTGCATCGTTAATAAGTGAAATCTCATGTTTTAATGGATCAAATGGTAAATTGGATGCAAATGGTAATGGAGGAACATTACCATATCAATTTATGTGGAGTAATAACGCGCCTAATTTTTCAACTAGTTCAGCCAATAATAATATTCAATCTGGTACTTATATTGTTACAATTATGGATAATAAGGGCTGTACAGGATCTGATTTTATAACAATTAATCAACCGACAGAATTACTATTATCAGTTACAGATGAACCTGTTAGCTGTTTTTCATTTGATGATGGAAGCATCTCAGCAATTGCTAATAATGGTACGCCATTTTTAGGCATTCCGCCACAATATTTATATACAATAAATGATGAAAATGGGAGCATAGTTTATTCTGAAAATACACCTGTTGGCTTAGCTGAGAATTTATCGCCTGGAATATACACTGTTACTGCTGAAGACGGTAATGGCTGTACAATAGAATCAGGAACTATTTATGTATCTGAACCAGGTGATTCATTATCTATTTCATTTAACACCGTAAATGCCTCTTGTTTTCAAAACAATGGTTCAGCAATTGTAATTGTTAATGGAGGTACTCCAAACACAACAGGAATCCCTTATCAGTATAATTGGTTTAATGGAAATAGTACATTAAATAATAATAATCTTGAGGCAGGATATTATCCTATTACAGTAATTGATAGTAGAGGTTGTATGGTAACTGATTCTGCATTTGTTAAAGGAACTCATAATGTATTTGCGGAT
>NYTT01000007.1 GCA_002683775.1 Flavobacteriales bacterium | reverse complement strand
TATTTAAATGTGAATTTTTTTTTTCATTTTTTTACTAAAAAAATCTTAAAAACATCAAATTTTAGCTTAAAAACGTAAAAAATGCAAAAAATAAATAAAGTGTAATGTAAAAGTCAGCTTAATATTTTATCCACTTCCATAGTTCTTTATAGCTTGCTTTCTTTCCATACATTAATATACCAGTACGGTATATTCTTCCAGCAATCCATGTAGTTGTGATAAATGTGCCTACTAAAATTAACATTGACAGATATATTTCCCAGCTTGGGACACCAAAAGGTAATCTTACCATCATTATAATTGGCGATGTAAATGGAATCATGCTCATCCAAAAGGCTAAGGCTCCATCTGGGTTGTCTATAATAGGTTGTATAAGAATAAAAGATAATATTAAAGGTATTGTTACTGGAAGAATGAACTGTTGTGTATCTGCTTCAGCATCTACAGCTGAACCTACTGCAGCAAACAATGAACTGTACATTAAATAACCTGATAAGAAATAAAATATAAAAGAAAAGAAAATTTGGGTAAGATTAATTCCACCAGTAAGACTTGCTACTTTAGCTAAAACAATGGATTGATTACTTGATGACATAGCTGAATTTACAGTAGAGTCTAAAAACCATAATTCTGCCACTGTAGATATTACTAAAGTGAGTATTATCCATAATAGAAATTGAGTTAATCCAACAAATGCGACTCCAAGAATTTTTCCCATCATCAACTGAAATGGCTTAACTGAAGAAATAATTACTTCAACGATTCTACTGGTTTTTTCTTCAATAACACCTCTCATAACCATTGTTCCATACATAAAAATAAACATGTATATAAGAAGGCCAGCCATAAAACCTATACCCATGCTTGCTTCAGAGTTTGAATTGATACTGTTTCCTTTCTCATCAACAATTTTTGTAATAATAGTTATTTCGCTTTTTGCACTTTCTATTATTAGTGGGTTTATACCTGCTTCTTTTAAGTTTATTATTTCTAAAATTTGTTCAATTTGTCTTTCAATCTCTTTGCTGACATTAAGACTAATTTGTTGGTTAGAGTAAAGAGTAAAAGTATTTTCAATAATATAAAGCAAAGCATAGTATTCACTATCATTAAAATCCTTACTTAGATTTTCCGCTTCTAAATCAGGAATTTGGCTGAAATGAAGCATCTCAGTATCTTCTAAAATAAATTTATTTTGGTAGTTTACTGCTATCAAACGTTTCTCTTGAGATTCTTTTGCTAAATAAATAGGAACTATCATAAGTGCAGCTATTAAGATAGGACCTAGTATTGTCATTATAATAAAGGATTTCTTCTTTACTCTAACTAAAAATTCTCGTTGTATTATTAGCCATATTTTAAGCATCCTCTACTACTTTAATAAAGATTTCCTCCATAGAAGGAATGTTTTTCTTGAACGAAATGACTTCATGATTTTTATTAATAAAATGTAGTGCTTCTTTCAAATCAACATTTTCTTTTAGTTTAATTTGATGATGTTTATTGCAGTCAACTGATTCAAACAGGTTATTATGTTTTAAATCTTTTTCTTTAACCTCTAAATCAAAAGTATTATTAGTAAATTGTTTTTTAATTTCCTCAATTGGTCCCTCAAAGATTGTTTTTGATCTGTTTATTAAGCCAATATGGTCACAAATCTCTTCAACAGATTCCATCCTATGAGTAGAGAAAATAATTGTTTTACCACTATCACGAAGTTCTAAGATTTCTTTTCTAATAATAGACGCGTTTATGGGATCAAATCCAGAAAAAGGCTCATCAAATATTAATAGTTTTGGATCATGTATTACGGTAACGACAAATTGAATTTTCTGGGCCATTCCTTTACTTAGTTCTTCAACTTTTTTGTTCCACCAACTAAATATATCTAATTTTTTAAACCAGAATTTTAGCTTTGCATTGGCGTCTTTGTAAGGCATTCCCTTAAGTTGGGCTAGATATAGCACTTGTTCTCCAACTTTCATTTTTTTATAAAGACCTCTTTCTTCAGGCATGTACCCAATATAGGAGATATGGTCTTTTTGCAGTTTTACTCCATCAAAAATAACCTCACCACTATCAGGAGCTGTGATTTGATTTATGATTCTCATTAGAGTAGTTTTTCCAGCTCCATTTGGACCTAATAATCCATAGATACTTCCTTTGGGAACAGAGATATTTACTTCACTTAGTGCAGTATAATCTCCATATCTTTTATCAACATTTTTTACAATAAGGAGATTATTTGCCATTTGATTAATTGAACATTTCTTTAACACGATCAAAGAATGATTTATCTTTGTGTGTTGGGTTTGGTTTAAAATTATCTGACTTCTTACAGTTTTCAAAAAATTTCTTTTCTTCTTTAGATAATTTTTGTGGTGTCCAAGTGTTTATGTGAATAAGCAAATCTCCATTTCCATATCCGTTAACTGAAGGTAGTCCCTTTCCTTTTAGACGTAAAATTTTTCCGCTTTGAATTCCTTCTTCAAGCTTGATTTTTACTTTTCCAGTTACAGTAGGAATTTCAACAGAAGCACCTAGTGCGGCATCAGCAAAACTAATGTAATGGTCAAAGTGCAGGTTTTGCCCATCACGAATCAATTTATCATGTTCTTCAATAGAAATTAAAACAATTAAGTCTCCATTTACTCCTTCAAAGGGAGCGGCATTTCCTTTGCCACTAACTTTTAATTGCATGCCATCTTCAACTCCTGCCGGTATTTTGATCTCTACCGTTTCAGTCTCTTTTATCATTCCGTTGGCATCAGTACCTGATGGTCTGTTGTCTATGCTTTTCCCGTTACCATTGCAGTTGGGACATGTACTTTGAGTTTGCATTTGACCTAATATAGTATTACTCACTCTAGTTACTTGCCCGCTTCCGTTACATGACTTACAAGTAGTGAAGGTTACCCCATCACTGTTAACTAATCTACTAACTTTTATTTTTTTCTCAACACCCTGAGATACTTCTAAAAGATTCAAGGACAATCGGATTCTTAAGTTAGTTCCTTTCATTACCCTTCTTCCTCTTCCTCCGCCACCAAAACCACCAAAACCACCGCCGCCAAAAATATCTCCAAATTGACTAAATATGTCATCCATATTCATGCCACCACCGGGCCCTCCTGCACTACCACCCATTCCGGCATGACCAAATTGATCATATCTTTGTTTCTTTTCAGCTGAACTTAACACATCATAAGCTTCAGCAGCCTCTTTAAACTTTTCTTCAGCTGTTGGATTATCTGGGTTTTTATCGGGGTGATACTTTACTGCCAGTGATCGATATGCTTTTTTAATTTCTTTTGCAGTTGCACTTTTGCTAACTCCAAGTATTTCGTAATAATCTCTTTTTGACATTTTTTATTTTTTATTTGCTACAACAACTTTTGCATACCTAAGTATCTTACTTCCCAAAAGATATCCATTTTCAACAACATCAATAATCTTGCCTTCATCTTTTTTAGATGGTGCAGGAATATTTGATATTGCTTCGTGAAAATCAGTATCTAGTTCTTTTCCAATTGGATTCTCCATGGATTTTAGCCCCTTCTTTTCAAGTTCTGTTTTTAGTTGTTTGTAAATTAAAACCGGACCATCCTCTTCAGAGTAATTATTTGCTTTTATTGAGCGTTCAAAATTATCAAGAATTGGCAGAAGTATTGACATTATGTCTTTATTTGCTGTTGTAAAAAGCTCTAATTTCTCTTTAGCTGTTCTTTTTCTGAAATTTTCAAATTCAGCAAATAATCTTAAATTCTTCTCTTTTTCTTTAGATAATAAATCCTCATTAGACTCATTATTTTCGTCTTTAGAAGTGGTATTTTCTTCTATTTTTGAATTTATTTTTTCTTCAATATTTTGTTCTTGAATTTTTGATTCTTTGCTTTTGCTAGTCTGTTTTTTTTTCTTGCTCATATTTTTATTTTTTACACTATAATTGTAGTGCAAATATTTTGCCACAGATTAAAAGAGGACAATTTGTCAGTTTATTTTTTTTGGNTTTCTAANAAACGTTGAAGTGANGGCCCTTTAAGGTCTTTTGCAATGATTATNCCATTACCATTAATAATNACATTACTAGGAATNGATCTAATGCCGTATATATTTGATCCTTCAGATTGCCATCCACCTAGGTCAGATGTGTGATACTCCCAAAACAGTTGATCTTTGTTTATCGCCTTTACCCATGCATCTTTTTTATTATCTAATGACAGAGAATAGATTTCAAAACCATTTCCATTTTTAAACTTTGCTTTATTGTATTTTCTAAAAGCCTCGACAATATTAGGGTTTTCTCTTCTGCATGGTCCGCACCAACTTGCCCAAAAGTCTATAAGCACTAATTTTCCTCTCAGGCTTGATAGACTCATTTCCTTATTATTGGGATTTTTGTATGATAGCTCTGGTGCAATATCTCCAATTTTGAGCCCTATTGAACTAGATTGTGAAAATGTAAAAAAAGGGAGAAACACTAGAAAGAATACTATTTTTTTCATTATTTTATTTTGATTTTTAATCTACTCTCGTAATTTGTGCCCCTATCGCATTTAATCGTTTATCGATATTTTGGTACCCTCTATCAATTTGTTCAACATTATGTATTGTGCTTTCTCCATCAGCAGCTAATGCGGCTAAAAGAAGTGAAACACCTGCTCTTATATCAGGAGAGGTCATAGTAGTAGATTTGAATTTAGATTGATGATTTAATCCTATAACAGTCGCTCTGTGTGGATCACATAAAATAATTTGTGCCCCCATATCAATTAACTTGTCAACAAAGAAGAGTCTAGATTCAAACATTTTTTGATGTATTAAAACACTTCCCTTAGCTTGAGAAGCGACAACTAGTACAATACTAAGTAAATCAGGAGTAAAACCAGGCCATGGAGCATCTGATATTGAAAGGATAGAGCCATCTATAAAGGATTGTATTTCATAATTTTCTTGAGATGGCACATAGATATCATCTCCTTTCCTTTGTAATTTTATACCTAATTTTGAAAATACAGAGGGAATTACTCCTAATTCGTCGTAATTAACATTTTTAATTGTAATTTCTGATTTTGTAATTGCGGCTAACCCAATAAATGAGCCGATTTCAATCATGTCTGGTAGGATTTTATGCTTACATCCTGCTAAATATTTAACGCCATTTATCTTAATTAAATTTGAGCCAATACCAGAAATTTCTGCTCCCATAGAATTTAACATTTTACATAACTGTTGTAGATAAGGTTCGCATGCAGCGTTGTAAATAGTTGTTTCACCCTTTGCCATTACTGCAGTCATAATAATATTTGCTGTTCCAGTAACCGAAGCTTCATCTAAAAGCATGTAAGTGCCAACTAATTTATCAGCTTTAACTCTGTAGAATTCTTCTTTAGTATCATATACAAATTTTGCTCCAAGCTTTTCAAATCCAATAAAATGAGTATCGACTCTTCGCCTTCCAATTTTATCTCCTCCAGGTCTAGGGATGTATCCTTTTCCATATCTAGCGAGAAGAGGGCCTACAATCATAATAGAGCCTCGAATTCTACTACTTTTTTGCTTATAGTCTTCTGATGATAAATAATTAATATCTATATTATCTGCCTTAAAACTATATGTAGATTCATTTATTCTTTTTACTACAACATTTAAATCTCTTAGAAGATCTATTAGAATGTTTACATCTCTAATGTCAGGAACATTTGCCATTATTACTTCTTCTGGAGTTAACAGAACTGCACATAGTACTTGTAAAGCTTCGTTTTTAGCTCCTTGCGGATGTAAATCTCCTTTAAGTTTTATCCCACCTTTTACTTTAAATGTAGTCATCTAGTTATGATGTTTGTAGTTTTTTCTATAATTTTTTTTCTTTGAATGACTCTTTTTATGATGGCTGTTTTTTTCTTGCCTTACTGAAGCAGATCTAATAAATTGAAAATCATCTGCTAAAAAAAGACCGTTATTTGAAAGTTGTTTTAAATGCATTCTTATAATGTTATTATCTACAGAGCTTTCATTGAATAGAATATATGATTTTTTCATTTGGTTAGCAATCATTCCAGTCATTATTTCTTTTTCAAGACCCGTTTTTGACAAAGCTGATTCAATCATATTTGGAATAGTGCAACCATAGTATGAAAATTTTATTTTGTTGCCCGGGTATTTCATTTGTGATGGTTTCTCAGCTAATTTCTCTAATTCAGGCATAGGATATGGTGATTTTACATTTAATTTGAAATCTGACATTATATGAAGATGATCCCATAGTTTGTGAGTAAATTCTTTAACATCTCTCGAGTGAGGATTCATTTGTCCCATAAATGCAATAATAGCATCAACACATTCTTGCTGTTCTTTTTCATCTTTTATTGTTAAGGCATGATTAATCATGTTTTGAACATGTCTACCATATTCTGGTATCGTAAGATCGTCTCTATCTGTATTGTATTGCATGAAATGTATTTATTACAAAAGTAGTAAAAAAAGCCTGCCTAATTATAGAACTTAGTTGTGAAAGTTTGATTATTAGTATGTTGATTAAAATTCAATTGTAAGCCCTGCAAGATAATTTCGAGTTGCTTCTGGAAAATATCCAGCCATATTATAACCTCTTTGACTATCAGCATTAACGTATGGATCACTGTCTCTTGGATCCCAATTTTCAGAGATAAATCTATAAATCCATGCATTACTTACATATTGAAGATCAAATATATTGTTTGCCTGAAATGTAAATTTTGCGGATTTGAATATCTTATTATTCCAAAAATATGTAAAACGAATATTATTAACTAGATAGTTGTTTAACATTCTATCTTTAGAAGATGTGTTATCAATATACTGTTCTCCAACAAATTTACTAATAAAATCTAGTTCTGTGTTTTTATCAAATTTATAGTTTACAACAGATGAATACACTCTACTAGGTGAGAAAGCGATGTCAGTATTCTTGTAATCAATTATTTCTTGATCACCAGTGTCCCAATTGTCAATATATGCAGTGTGTTCTATGATTTTATTTTCACTAAAGGAAATGTTTCCAGACCAAGCAATCTTTGTGTTTATTTTATAATTAGCTTCAATTTCAATACCTTTTCTAAACGATTTAGCTATGTTCTGTCTAGTATTTGCGCCAACATCATTTATTTGCCCTGTTAAAACAAGTTGGTTGTCATAATTCATTTGGTAAAGATTTACTGATAAGTTTAATTTAGGACTAAGATACTTGTATCCAATCTCAGTATCATAAAGAGTCTCATGAATTGGTCGTGATTTAGGACTGCTTTCAACAAAATCATTCCTATTTGGTTCTCTATTGGCTACAGCATAAGACATATAGAATGATTGATTTTTATTAATAGTATGAAAGAATCCAATTTTAGGATTGTAAAAATTAAATATTACATTTTGTTCAGCAGCATTGTTATTTTCATCTTTCCCTTCAAAGGTGTAATCAACTTTTCTAGTTTGAAAATCTGCATAAATATTTGTTTTGGCGGAATAATTATAATTAAATTTTAGATACATATTTTGATCATATTTTTCTGCTCTGTTCCAATAATATTGATGATTTATTGCTCCATTACTTGAATATTGTGCCCAAATAATATTTCCGTAATGTTGGCCCGAATATTTATTATAAGAGCCTCCAAAGATTAAGTTCGTACTTTTGAAATTATGATCGATTGAGTAAGTTATTCCTCCAAAATCATTTTTAAGCCATTTTCTTCTAACTAAATTAGTTGTAAAAATAGTATCAGCAGATATAATGATATTTTCAAGTCCATAATCATTAAACTTTTGGCTCAATTTCTCTTGCTCGTAATATCCTTCCCCGTGAGTATAATGATATGCGATTTTCAACTTAGTTGACTTGCTTGCTTGCTTGCTATAGTGCAATTGATAATGAGTTTGCTGGTAATTATCTACCTCATTTTCATAAGTGTAGGAGTTGAAAGTGCGATTAGTATCTAAATAATTTAACGGTACTCCATTCCATGCTTGATAAGTTAGTTCTTGACCAGAAAAAATTAAGGCTTTTAACACTGATTTTTCACCCAAATATGTTCCTTCTAAATATATTGACTTTAAGTTGGCAGAAGCCCTGTCAATATAACCATCAGATGATATTCTAGATATTCTAGTGTCAATAATAAAGTTATTATTGATTAGTCCAGTGCCAAATTCAATGTTGTTTTTAAGAGTGTTGTAGCTTCCAATTGTACTGCTTGTAACAGAATAAGGCGTTAATTTGAGGCCATTTGTTTGAAGATTTACAGAAGCCCCAAATGCTCCCGAACCATTTGTTGAGGTCCCTACGCCTCTTTGGATTTGTATATTGTCGATTGATGAAGAGAAATCAGGCATATTTACCCACCATACACCTTGGCTTTCTGAATCATTTAGTGGGATACCATTTATTGTAACATTTATTCTAGTTGGATCTGAACCCCTTATTCTAAATCCTGTGTATCCAATTCCAGCTCCAGCATCAGAAGTTGTAACTACAGATGGGGTCATTGAAATGATATAGGGTAAATCTTGTCCAAGATTACTTTTGCTGATTTGTTCTTTGCTTATGTTGGTAAATGAAACAGGAGTTTTTTCTCCTGCCCTAAGAGCATTGATATTTACTTCATTAAGTTGTTGTTTAAACTTAATCGAATCATTAGATTCTTGCGATTTTAAAATAAATGGTAAAATAAGTGAAATACAGCATATTAGGTTTTTCATCTTCAAAAGTTTGTTTTACTTTAGTTAACATTAACAAGATTCACGGGTTTGAAACTTGTAATTATTTAATGTTTACTCATTTCCCTATTCTGAATTACCAGATCAGGTTCAATGGGTTTGATCTCAGCCTAATGGCACCCCGTTATAAGATGCCACAAAAATAAAAAAAGATTTTTATTTAAATAATTTAGTAGAAACTATTTTTAACGAATTTGAAATTCTGTTTTCTCCTTCAACAATGTGGTATTTATGATTAAGAGTTGAAATTTCATTAAGATATGTGTCAAAAAGTTTAATTCTATCCTTTGGGTTTTCTCGTAATGGATCTGGAGACCATTTGATATCTGGTTTACATAAAAGATAAAAACGATTTTCTTTTTTTTGAGATTCAATTTGCTTTAAAATCCATTCTTCACAATCACCATATTTGTATATGCTCCATATTTTAATTGTAATTAGATCAGTATCAAGCAAAAATCTACTTTTTTCATTTTTTAATTGTTTAATTGCTATTTTAAGAAGGTCTTTTTTTGAATATTCTCTGCCAATTTCTGTAAGATATTCTCTTGCGTATTCTTTGTTGTAGGGTATTTTAAACTGTTTAGAAAGAGCATCACACAATGTTGTTTTACCGCAACTTTCAGGACCTGTAACAATAATTTTAGGCATACTTTTTACTATGTCTTAACCAAGAATAGTATCCAAAAATTGCAATTATGCTATACAAAATGAATAGTAATGATGTTAGGTGAAGTTCTCTGTTAAAGTATAAGTAAATAGATACTATATCAATGACTATCCAATATAGCCAATTCTCTAATACCTTTTTAGTTAGCATGTATGTAGCAATAACTGAAAATACAGTAGTAAAAGAATCGATTATTGGCATTTGTGATGAAGTGTATATAGTAAAGAAATATCCCAACAAAAAAGCACATATAGTTCCAAGAACAATAGTTAATAAATGGTTGCCGACACTTAAATTAGTTATAGAAAGATTATTGCTTGATTTAGTCCAATTTAAATAGCCATATACGGCCATTATTAAATAAAAAATTTGTAGTCCAGTTTCAAGATAAAGCTGAGCATTGAAGCAAATGTAAATATATAACGAAACACTAATTATTGCAAAAATCCAACAATTGATACTTTGTCTTGATGCTAATGATACATAAATTATCGAAGAGGTTACAGCAATAATTTCTATTATATTCCAATTAAAATTTATGCTATTTAGGAAAGAAATAATTTCGTTCATATCAGAATTTACCTAGTTTCAATTCTTTATAGAAACTCATATTTAGAATTGATGTACTGCACTTGAAATTTCAGAAATTAGATCTTCGTTTTTTTCAATAGCATTACCCACAACAATAATATCTGCGCCTGCTTTACAGTTTACCAAAGCTTTTTCGCCAGAATTTATTCCTCCACCTATGATTAATGGTGCATCAATTGACTTGCTTACAGTTGCAATCATCTTTGAAGAAATAGGATTTTTTGCACCACTACCGCCATCCATAAAGATAAGTTTTAACCCTAACATTTCCCCTGCCATTGCTGTGCATGCAGATACAGTATCTTTATCTGCTGGGATTGGAGTTGTATTACTCATATATGATGCTGTTGTGGGTTTTCCGCTATCAACAAGTATGTAGCCTGTTGATAGAACTTCCAAAGAAGATTGTTTTAGTATTGGAGCTGTTATCACCTGCTTTCCAATTAGCATTTCAGCATTTCTTCCTGAAATTAATGACAAAAAGAGAATCCCATCAGCTTTGTCATTTACTTGCATTGCGTTTCCTGGAAATAATACAACTGGAATAGTAGAATTATTTTTAATAGTTTTTAGGCAAGTATCAAGACTGTCATATGTAAGTAAACTTCCCCCTACAAAAAAATAATCTACCTTGGATTTTTCTGCTTTATTGATAATTATTAAGAGTTGAGTTAAATCTTGTTTGTCAGGGTCAATCAAAAGTGCAAATGATTTTTTATTTGCCTTTTTGTCAGAAATTATTTTATTGTAAATTCTCATGTTAGTTGTTTCATTTGCAAAGATACACTAAATAAAATGTATCGATTTTATAATAAAATAAACTTAATTTTTCTTTTCTAAAATTTGCTAATATAGTTCCAGATGCTTTCAAATTAAATGGAAAAATAAATATATCTGCTTTAAAATTAACGCTTCCTTTTTGATACCATTTGTAAATAGCCTCTTTACAACACCACAACAATGTTGCTTTTTCTATGCTTAGATTATTTAGATTTCTTTCGCAAATAAATCTTGGGGATAAAGAAAGTGCTTTTTCGCTAATATTCTGAATATCAATACCAATTTTATCTTTACTGAATCCAATTGCTACTAAATTTTTTGAATGTGAAATTGAAATGTTATCACTAGAGTTAATCTGAGGAGCACCAAAATTATTATATGAGAGTTCTGCTTCGGGAATCATTTCTTTTAGCAGTAGATTTCTAGATAAAATTTCTTTTTTTCTTTTTTCAGATTTGAAAGTATGAATATCAGAAATATCAGATTCTTTTTTAAGATCATCAAAAGATTCTGTTGTCTTCCAAATAGCAATAATACAATTGCTAAATTTTAATTTATGAGCTAAAGGCATGTCTTTAGAAATTAAGTGCTAAAATAATAATAATGCCTATATTTGCAGCCCTAAAAATATAAACGTTTAAACTATGAAATATAAAGTTAAAGACATCTCATTAGCAGAATGGGGTAGAAAAGAAATTACCTTGGCAGAAGCTGAAATGCCAGGATTAATGGCTATCAGAGAAGAATACGCTTCAAATAAACCACTTAAAGGTGCAAGAATTGCAGGCTGTTTACATATGACAATTCAAACAGCAGTTTTGATTGAGACTTTAGTTCATCTTGGAGCAGAAGTTTCTTGGTCTTCATGTAATATTTTCTCAACTCAGGATCAAGCGGCAGCAGCAATAGCTGCAACAGGAGTTCCTGTGTATGCATGGAAGGGGATGAATGAGGATGAATTTGATTGGTGTATACTTCAGACGCTTACTGCATTTGAAGGGGGTAAGTCATTAAATATGATACTTGATGACGGTGGTGATTTAACAAATATGGTTTTTGATAGGTTTCCTGAAATGACAAAAGATATTAAAGGTTTATCTGAAGAGACAACTACTGGTGTGCATAGATTATATGAGCGTATGGAGAATGGTTCGCTTGTGTTACCTGCAATTAATATTAATGATTCAGTTACAAAATCAAAATTTGATAACAAATATGGATGTAAAGAATCATTGGTTGATGCAATCAGAAGAGCAACTGATGTTATGATGGCAGGAAAGGTGGCAGTTGTTGCTGGATATGGTGATGTAGGCAAAGGCTCTGCCGCTTCTCTTAGGGGGGCTGGGGCAAGAGTAATAGTTACTGAAATTGACCCAATTTGCGCACTTCAAGCTGCGATGGATGGTTTTGCTGTTAAAAAAATGGACAATGCTTGTCAAGATGCTGATATAATTGTAACGACAACAGGAAATAAAGATATAATACAATCTCGTCATTTTGAGAACATGAAGGACAAGACTATTGTTTGTAATATTGGACATTTTGATAATGAAATCGATGTTGCATGGTTAAACGATAATTGGGGACACACTAAAAATATTATAAAGCCTCAGGTTGATATGTATACTGTAGATGGTAAAGATATAATTTTACTTGCTGAGGGCAGATTAGTGAATTTAGGTTGTGCCACTGGGCATCCTTCATTTGTTATGTCAAATTCTTTTACCAATCAAGTATTGGCTCAGTTGGAGTTATGGTCTAACTCATCAAATTATGAAAATAAAGTATATATGTTACCTAAAAAATTAGATGAGAAAGTTGCTCGATTGCATCTTGCTAAGATTGGTGTTGAGCTTGAAACATTAAGGAGTGATCAGGCTGATTATATTGGAGTTGAAGTTGAAGGCCCATTTAAGCCAGAATATTACAGGTACTAAAATTTTGCAAAATTTCTAGTTTCATCTTGTTTAAATAATATTCAATTTGTTGAAGCAGAGTAAAAATCGTAATATTGCTTCACTTAAATGAAATAATGAAAACGGTTTTTGCTACATTTCTTTTATTTTTTAACATAATTTATGTTGAAGCACAATGCACAATTGATTACAGCTATATTCCTGCAGGTATCAACTATGGTCTTAGTATTGATACATTAGCTAATGGAAATGTTGGTCAAATGTATGATGAAGATATTACTTTTTTTCTACCAATTGATACAGTAGATAATGGACTTAATATAACTTTTACAGATTTTCATATTATATCTATATTGCTTCCTCTTGGAATGACCTGGGAATGTAACAACTCAACTGCAAGTTGTCATTATGACCCGTCAATTACTCAATACGGATGTGTAAATATTTCAGGTACACCATTGATATCTGGAAATTATAATGTTGATGTTAATTTGATTGCAACTCATAGTCTATCAGCAATATCTGGAACAGAAAGCATTTCATTTTCTCTTCCTTTAACAATTTATCCTGACACTTCTTTGTCTTCTAATTTAGGTTTTAATATGTCCTCTTCTGTTGCTTGTAATCCAGCGACAATAAGTTTTACAAATAATAATGTAGGTATGCTATCATATTTTTGGGATTTTGGTAATGGTAACACTAGCAATCTAGAGCAGCCTGTTGATCAAATTTATAGTCAATCTGGTCAGTACATAGTTCAGTATTCAGCCATTCAAGCAAATCCAATTTATTTTTTAGATAGTATTGAAATTGTTTCAGGAAATTGTTCTGACAATATATTGATTGGTGATGTAGATTTACTATACGATATCAACTCTACTAATGGGATGATTCAATCAATTAGTGCTAATAATGCAATAACTCAGCCTTTTCCTTTGATGATAAGTATTTATAATCCATTGCAAGTGTCAGGACAAAATGTAACAATTGATGTTTGGGATGATGATGGGTGGCCTTGGGGGCTCGAATACTGTGGAGGATTGACATTTACCCCTCAGCAACAAGCAGGTGTTTTTTCTGAGAACGGTGGTGGGTTGTCAATAAATTATTATGTTTCAGAAATTCCGCCAAATTCTATCACAACTTTTGATACCATCTTTGTGTATGACCCCCCTTTAGTACCATCTTTACTATACGATACAATTAATAATTTAATTACTTCTTCTCAAGATACTTTATCTGCTCAGTGGTATTATTTTAATAGTCCAATTTCTGGAGCAACTGATTCTTTTATTCAGCCAAATACTTCTGGATTATATTCGTTGGTTGTAGTTAATGATTTTGGATGCATCTCATCTTCATCTGATGTATGGGTAGTAATTTGTGATTCAACTTATAATCCTCAGTTGAATTATAATTCTTCGCTAGCTTGGATAGTAGATTCTGCATCATACTCATTTTTACAATGGTACAATGATGATGGAATAATTTTTGGCGCTAATCAATCTTTCCTTTCTATAAATGAAAGTGGTATGTATTATGTTGTTGCTACTGACGAATTTGGATGTTCTTATTCCTCAGAGTCAGTATACTTGAGAACTAATGTTGGATTAAATTTTTCCAAACCTTCTGCAGATGTATCTGTTAGTCCAAATCCAATTTCTGAAAATTCTAGTTTAACAATTTTTGTTGAAAGCTTGGTGCATTCTAGAGTTACAATTAGAATAAGTGATGTTCGAGGAAATCAAGTTTATAAAAAAACTATAAAATCAGATAGCTTTCCTTACCAAATATCTAACAAATTTATTCAAAAACTTAACAATGGTGTTTATTTTTTAGAAGTAATAACAAATGGTCAAAAGAGTATTACAAAAGTTATGAAAATTAATTTTTAATTATAAATTCTCATTATTGAATTCTCTAAGCTCCAATTATATTGTTTTAATGGTAATAGTGCTGGTGCATTTATTGCTTCTCCAGAACTGAAAATCGAAAATGCTGAAGGGCAACATCCACAAAATGCAATTCCACTGTTTACTGAGTCTATGGATGCGCAATTTAATGAAGGTTCATAGCTGCAATTTCTGTCATAGACTTTATATTCATTTCCAATCGAGTGATAAATTATAATTCCTTCAACTCCTCCTTCTATAAAAATATGACTTCCATTGTTTATAATATTACTATTTTGGGGTAGACTCAAGTCTATTATTTCATTTACGTATACATTTTCAATGAAATCATCTTTGCTGTTACAGCTCAAAAAAATTAGTGAAAATATTATTATAATAAAAGCCTTGTTCATGATGCAATTTTAAACAAAATAAATGAAAGTATTATCCTTAATAATTTCAAAATATTTATATCTTTACGAGCTCTAAAACTATATAAAAGCTTCAGTATTATGTCGAAAAAAAATTATTTAATAGCGCTATTTGCATTAATTTCATCTATTGCATTTGCACAAACAGGTACGCTTAAGGGAGTTATAACTGATGCAATGAGTGGAGAGCCTATTCCATTTGCAAATGTTATTGCTGAGAAAAACGGAAATCAAATTGGCGGTACAACAACTGATTTTGATGGTAATTATACAATTAAACCACTTGAGCCTGGAAATTATGTAGTTAAGGCAACTTTTGTTGGTTATGGAACTGTTGAAATCACAGGTGTTATAATTTCCTCAAACAAAATTACGCCTCAAGATATTAAATTACAAGAAGGTATCGCTATAGGTGAAGTTCAAGTCATCGCTTATAAGAAGCCGCTACTAGATAAAGATAATTTGTCAGGAGAAACTAAAACAGCTGAAGAAATAGTTGCTTTACCAACTAGAAATGTGTCTTCTGTTGCTGCAACTACTGCAGGAATATATCAGAAGGATGAAGGTGATGGTGTAAATGTAAGAGGATCTAGAGGGGATGCTACAGAATATTATATTGACGGAATTAAGGTTAGAGGAGCTATGGGTGTTCCAACATCTGGAATTGAACAGATAACAGTAATAACAGGTGGTGTTCCTGCTAAATACGGAGATGCGACTGGAGGTATTATTTCTGTAACAACAAAAGGCCCATCTAGTAGATTGGCTGGGGGGTTAGAGTACGAGACATCGTCTTTGTTTGACGATTATAATTATAATTTAGTTGGATTTGCATTATCTGGACCTATTTTGAAAAAAAGAAAATCTGATGGTACAAAGGGGAGTTCAATAATTGGTTATTTTTTATCAGGAGAACTTAATAGTAATGACGATACAGACCCTTCTGCAATTGGAAGATGGAAAGTTAAAGACAATGTTCTAGAAGGTTTGAGGGAAAATCCATTTGTAGTTGCTCCAAATGCAACTGCTGGCTTCTTAAGCTCATCTGAATTTCTAAATGAATCTGATTTTGAATTAGTAGACGCAAAGCTAAATTCTAACTTTAAAAAGATCAATGTATCGGGTAAATTAGATTTCAAACCCTCCAAAAACACATTTTTATCTTTAGGAGCAACTTTTTACGGAAGAGAAAGTGATGATTTTTCTGCTTGGAGGTCTATGTTCTCATCTGATAATAATAGAAAATCTTCACAAGTTACATATAGACTTTTCGGAAAGTTAACACAGAAATTTGGCTCAGAGGAAACAAACTCTGAGGAAAGCGCTTCAACTATTAAAAATGCTTTTTTTACCATTCAAGGTGATTACACGAGTAACAGTTACACATTTGGAGATGCAAATCATGCCGATAACATTTTTAACTATGGTTATGTTGGAAGGTTTAACACATACAAAGCTCCAATTTATCAGCAGGGAGAAGCCATAGATTCCTTAACAAATACGATTTATACTGGTCAAACATTAAATGGTTGGGCAGATACTTTATTTACATTTGAAGCTAGCAACATTAATCCAAGTTTAGTTAACTACACATCTGCTTACTATGATATGTTCTCAGAGTATGGTCAAAATTCTTTTCAAGCTGCAACTATGGGGAATTTCTTTGGTGTCAATGCATCTAATGATGGTGTGATAAGAACAGCAGCTGACCTCAAGGGTCAAGGACTACTTAATGGTAATTCACCTGCTAGTGTATATTCGCTTTATGGAAATCATGGGACGATGTATAATACATATGCTAAGGAAGAAAATACACAAACTAGCTTTAAAGCCTCAGGATCTGCAGACATAAAATCACACGAATTATCTTTTGGATTTGAGTTTGAACAGAGAAAGGATTATTATTGGGGGATTAGTCCAATGGGATTGTGGGGTTTAATGCGTCAGCAGGCTAACAAACATATTTTAGAGAGAGATTTGTCAAATCCGATGCCCGTGTTTGACGCTAATGGTATATATCAAGATACTATCAATTATGACAGATTATTTGTTGGTTCTGAACAGTCAGATTTTGATAGGAATTTAAGAAATGAGTTAGGTCTTGATCCTTACGGAGTTGATTTTATTGACATTGACTCATATGATCCTTCACGCTATTCATTAGATTTGTTTAGTCCTGACGAGTTATTAAATAATGGATCATCTCTTGTTTATTATTACGGGTATGATATTTATGGTAATAAACCAACTTCTACGCCCACTCTTCAAAGTTTCTTTGAGGAAGGGAGTGATAGATCTATAGCTGCTTTTAATCCTATATATACTGCTGGATATATTCAAGATAAATTTGCAATCGAAGATTTAATTTTTAATGTCGGTCTTAGGATTGATAGATATGATGCAAATCAGAAAGTATTAAAAGACCAGCATTTGCTCTATAGTGCTTTCACTGCAAGTGCAAATACTGATTTATTAAATGGGACTGACATACCTTCTACTATTGGAAATGATTTTGTTGTATATGTTGATGATATAGAGAATCCTTCTAGTATTGTTGGATACAGAGACAATATAGATGACTCATGGTATAACGCAGAAGGCTTGCAAATATCTGATCCAACTTTACTTGCTGAAGCAGCAGGCGGTAAAATTTCCCCATATTTAATCGATGCACAATCAGCTAAAGAAGGTATTGTTAATGTTGATCAAGCTTTTGAGGATTATACTCCGGAACTAATATTTATGCCTCGAATTGCTTTTTCATTCCCAATTTCAGATGAAGCTCAATTTTTTGCTCATTATGATGTCTTAACACAAAGACCACCCACAGGTAATAGACTTGAACCTGTTGATTACTTGTTTATGGCTGATAGAGTTGGTGCTACTTTAAATAACCCAAATCTAAAGCCAGAAAAAACTGTTGATTATGAACTAGGTTTTGCAAAAACATTATCTTTAAAATCTGCTTTAAAAATATCAGCTTTCTATAAAGAATTGCGAGATATGATACAAATTACAAATGTTTTGTCGGCTTATCCAGCCCAATATTATACTTATGACAACATTGATTTTGGTACTGTTAAAGGAATGTCTATCAACTATGATTTGAGAAGAACAAATAATGTTCAGTTAACTGCGAATTATACATTACAGTTTGCTGATGGGACGGGTTCATCAGCAACATCAGGACAAAGTTTGGTTAATACTGGTCAGCCAAATCTAAGAACTACTATTCCACTATCTTATGACCAAAGACATGCAATATCTGCTGCAATTGATTATCATTATGGAGATGGAAAAGATTATAATGGACCAGTATGGTTTGGATTAAATGTATTTGAAAATGCTGGTGCAAACTTAACATTAGCCGCTGGATCAGGGACTCCATATTCTAAGCAATCAAACATAACTCAAGAGGCAGCTGATGGAATAAATGACAGATCAACTCTTGAAGGTTCTTTAAACGGATCTAGATTACCTTGGCAATTTAGAATCAATATGAAAATTAATAAAGAGTTTGAGATTAAATGGAACGAGAAGAAAAGCTCACATGTAAATGTGTATTTACAAATACAAAATTTAATGAATGCTAAAAATATTATAAGTGTTTATCGTGCAACAGGAAATGCTCAGGATGATGGCTATTTAACTGCCGCAGCATCTCAGAGTGCTATTGATGCTAAAAATGATGCTGATTCTTTTAGGTATCTTTATTCATTAGCAGTTAATAATCCAAATAACTATAGTTTGCCTAGAATGTTTAGAGCTGGTGTTAGCTTACAATTTTAATATATAGAAATAGATAAAAAGAAAAAAAGTTTTTATGAATAAGAATATCAAAAAAATAATAATACTATCAATCGCCTTCTTTACAACAGAATTGATGGCAAAAGAAAATGTTGAGAATAACAGTCCTGCAGTGGTGATTAACACTAAAGTTGCAGCAGGATGTAATCCATCTACATCTCAGACAGATCTTGATGTAAATAATATAAGAACTACTATAATGGCAGGTGGTGATATGTGGTGGAACTTGTCAGATGCAAGGTATGAAATACCTAAAGATGGCAATAAGCATTCTATGTTCGCAGGCGCATTATGGATAGGAGGCGTAGATGACGGTGGTCAACTAAAGGTAGCAGCAATGACTTACCGTCAAAGTGGAAATGACTTTTGGCCAGGGCCGTTAAATACTACAAATGCAACTATTTCTGCTGATGAGTGTAATAAATGGGACAAACATTTTAAATTAGAACGATCTGAAGTAGAAGAGCATATTGCTAGAATCAATGTTGATCCAACTTATACTCCTCCTCCTTCTATTTTAGAATGGCCAGCTCACGGAGATCCTGCCCAGGGCCAGGATGAATTTCTTGCGCCATACTATGATGTTAATGGCAATGGTCTTTATGAGCCATACGATGGAGACTATCCTGATTACAACATAACTGGAACTAATGATGATGCTAAGTTATTTGGTGATCAAACATTATTTTGGATTTTTAATGATAAAGGAAATATTCATACAGAGACAGAAGCGGAGCCCCTTGGATTAGAAATTCATGCACAGGCCTTTGGTTTTGCATCTGATAATGAAGTTAATGACATGTCTTTTTACAATTATAAAGTTATTAATAGATCAACATTACCTTTAAATGATACATATTTTGGACAGTGGGTCGATGCTGATTTAGGTTATTATTTAGATGATTATGTAGGTTGTGATGTTGGCCTAGGGCTTGGATTTTGTTATAACGGAGATGCTGAGGATGAGGGAGCTGCTGGATATGGTTTTAATCCACCTGCTATAGGTGTTGATTTTTTTCAAGGCCCAATTGCAGATCAGGGAGATGGAATTGATAATGATAGAGATGGTGTTATTGATGAGGCAGGCGAACAAATTATTATGTCTAAATTTGTGTATTATAACAACGATTTTACTGTAACAGGAAACCCAGAAGGGGGTACAGACATATATAATTATTTAAGAGGTATTTGGAAAGATAATGTGCCAATGACTTATGGAGGTGATGGTCACGGTGCAGGTAATGGAACAACAACTGATCTTTGTAATTTTATGTTTCCTGGAACTTCTGATGATGCTTTTCCTGGACAAGAATGGACTGAAGTAACGGCAGGAAATGTGCCAGCAGACAGAAGGTTTTTACAATCGGCTGGACCCTTTACACTTGAACCTGGAGCTGTTAACACAATTACAACTGGTGTTGTTTGGGCCAGAGCTAAATCAGGAGGACAAACTGCATCTATCCAATTACTTAAAATTTATGATAGAGAGGCTCAAGCACTATTTGATAATAATTTTAATATTCTCAATGGACCTGATGCTCCTGATTTGACAATTAGAGAATTAGATAAAGAATTGATTTTTACTCTTTCAAATAGTGGAACTTCAAATAATATTGATCAATCATATGCAGAGAAAGATCCATATATCACAAAACCAGATAATTTGCTAAATGATAGTGCTTACACTTTTCAAGGATATTTAGTTTATCAATTAAAAGATGCTACTGTTTCAGCAACTGATTTAGATGATGCTGATAGAGCAAGATTAATTTACAGATCTGATATCAAAGATGATGTTTCTGGAATTGTAAATCAATATTTAGACCCAATTTTAGGTGTTTACACACCAATTGAGGAAGTCGCTTCCGTTTTAAGCGAGGGAGTAATTGGTTCAGTTGATGATGGTGTATCATTCTCATTTCAGATTAAGGATGATAAATTTGCATTAGGAAATACTAGATTAGTGAATCATAAAACATATTACTTTATGGCAATAGCCTATGGTTATAATAGAGCAGAAGAAAATGCTTCTCCCTATGATGTTAATGCGATTGATTACGACGGAAGAAATCAACCTTACATTTCAGGAAGAAGAAATATTAAGGTGTATTCTGCGATACCTCACTTTATTGAATCAGAAAGTAATGGAACAAATATAAATGCGTCATATGGTGATGGAGTTAAGTTAACACGATTAGAAGGCCAAGGAAATGGAGGAATGTCACTTGAACTTACTGCTACAACTGTCGAAGAAATTCTAAATTCATCTGATCATAGAAGTCTGTATCCTGAATATGAACAAGGTAATGGGCCTCTAACCATTACTGTAGTTGATCCTCTTAAAATTCCAAGTGGACAATTTACGTTTAAATTAATGAACCCTGTTATTGAACTAAATAAAATTGTATCTTACAACAGATGGGAGTTAACAAATAATGAAACAGGAAATATTGTTTCATTTGCTAATGATGATATAGCTGTTGGTTCAGAGAAGTATATTTCTAAGTTAGGATTAAATGTTAAAGTATTGCAAACGGTTAATCCTGGTTCTGACCCTGACAATATTGAAAATAATGGGTTGATTTCAGGTACTATAGAATTTGATAATAATAATGATAGATGGTTATCAGGCGTAGCAGATAGAGATGATGAAAATGCATTTTTCAGCTTATGGGGTTTTAATTGGATTAGATCTGGGACTTTTGTAAATGAAACGAATGCACAGCTAAGTGATTATAGTTCAGATGATCCAAATGGAGCATTTGAGAGCGCTGTTGTTCAAACAACTAATGCATTTGGCGGTTTTGAATGGACTGGAGGAACATGGTCTCCTTACAGATATGCCTCTTACTTTAATGATGGTCCTGGATTAAGTAATTCTATTACTAATCTAGCAAAGTTAGAAAATCTAAATTCTGTAGATATTGTATTTACAGATGATAAATCTAAGTGGAGCAGAGTATGTGTAGTGGAAGCGCAAGATGATCCAGCTCTTTCTGAAGGTCAACAGGTAAAAATGGGACTAAGACAATCAGCATCTCTAGATAAAGATGGTAACGTAGATGATAGTAATACAATGGGATTAGGATGGTTTCCTGGATATGCAATTGATATTGAGACTGGGGAGCGTTTAAATATTATTTTTTCAGAAGATTCATGGCAAACTTCTGAAAACGGTAATGATATGTTATGGAATCCAACAGGTAGATTAGTAACTGATGATTTTCCTCAATACGACCCTACAGCACCAACAGGAGAGCAGTTTACAGGTGGAAACTACTTGCTAGGTGGTAAACATTTTATTTATGTTGTTAGAGGAGAATCATGGGTAAAAGCAACTGATGATTATATTAATGACATAACTGAATGTGATTTCTCACCAAATTATGATGAATCTTATTGGATTTACGAGAAACTAATGGAAGAATCTTTGACATCAAAATGGGCAGTCTTTAAAAATGTTACTTGGGTTGGGGCTCCAGTTTTAGCGCCAGGAAGAAGTCTTAATTTATCAAATACAGCTACAGTTAAATTACGAGTTACCAAGCCTTATAAACAATATGAAACTGTTGCCTCAGATAAATTTTTTGATAGAGATATGGCTTTAAGTTTAGGAAGTAATTATGTAGTTGCATATGAGAATTCTGCAAGTTCTTGGGGTGGTAAAAAGGTTACTTACGATGGAGTAGATTATGAAGTTGGTGAATCATTCACTGCAACAGCTACAACAAATTTCTCGGGTTCAGCTAAAGCTAGAGTAATTGAAGCAGTTTCAATGAATGGTTTTAATCCAACATATAGTTTCAGTACTGAAGAGATTGTTGCTGTTAAAGGAAATGTATCAGTTGCTTTAGATGCTATGGAGACGATAAAAGCTGTTCCTAATCCGTATTATGGATATTCTACATATGAAACAAATCAACTTGATAATAGAGTTAAAATTACAAATCTCCCTCAAAGAGCGTCTATAAAGATATACTCTATCGGTGGTGCGTTAGTGCGAACAATTGAAAAAGATGATAATATTACTTCTGTTGATTGGGATTTGAAAAATGACTTTGGTATTCCAATAGCTTCAGGCTTGTATATTATTCATGTTCGTGCAAAAATATGGGACTCAAACGCAAGCGAATATGTAGAAAAAGACCAAGTAATTAAA